>CAMYWO010000016.1:0-36689 GCA_947302815.1 uncultured Clostridia bacterium
GGTGGTTCGTCGGCTCGTCGAGAAGAAGGATATCCGGACGCGACACGATCAGGCGGGCAAGACAGATACGCATCTTCTCGCCACCGGAAAAACTGGAGATATCGCGGGTGTAGTCGATATCGGTAAGACCTAAGCCGGCAAGCGCGGCCTTCATGCGGGGTTCGTAGTCATATCCGCCGAGCGCCTCGAAGCGGGAAGTGAGCTGTTCGTATGTGCGCAGGAGCGACTGGGACTCGGCGGCATCGGCCGTCGCGAGCTTATACTCCGCTTCGCGCATCTTATCTTCAATGTGCTGGATCTCTTCAGAAACAAGGATGTTGCCGCCCATGTCGAGCTCTTCCATGTTCTGGGTCAGATATCCGGCGATCGCGGTCCCGTGATGAAGGATCTCGCCTTCGTCGGGTTTAACGTCGCCCCTGATCATCTTAAAAAGGGTAGACTTACCCGTGCCGTTGTTGCCGATCAGCGCGATCTTATCGCCGCGCTCGATAGAAAAAGAGACGTGGTCAAGCAACAGCCTGGAATGGTAAGACTTGGATACTTTGTTTACCGAAATCAGAGGCATGGATAAATGAGTTCCTTATTTCCCTGCGAAAAGATTATTTGAAAGGACTTGTGATGATCTCGTGTCCGCAGTAGATGCAACGGTCTGCAAGCTTGCCGTTGTTCTGAAGCGGAACATGGCAGTAGGGGCAAAGCTCGGCATCCGGCTTCTCGCCGTCCTCGATGGCCTTCTTCTTCGCCTTCTTCTCGTTATCAAGATCGGTGATGGCCTTGATCAGATCCTCATCCTTAAAGCCCTTCTCCTTCAGAAGATTCCACATGGCTTCTGTAAGAAGGTCAAGTCTCTCGACTTCGCCCTGAAGCTGAGCAATCTCTTCACTGACTTCATGAATACCACTATTGGTGGGTGTGCGGTTATATTGATTCGAGTTGTTCTGTAAAAGCGAAAATTTACTCATGGATCAAAACTCCTTTTCAGGGTGGTTATAAATGCATTATATCATAGAAAAAAGAAGTAAAGAATTCTAAACAATCCTTACCGTTTCTTTCTTGCGTGATAGACGTTTTGCAAGTAACATAAAACTATAGATCTGTATGGAAGGATGGGACTCTATATGGGCATGACGATGACACAGAAGATCCTTTCGCGACACGCGGGAAAGCCGGATTGCGCTCCGGGAGACCTGATCGAGGCGGATCTTGACCTGCTTTTGGGAAACGACATTACAACTCCCCCTGCCATAGATATTTTCGAAAAGAACGGCTTCGGATCGGTATTCGATAAGAATAAGATCGTACTGGTCCCGGATCACTTTGCGCCGAATAAAGATATCAAGTCCGCGGAACAGTGCAAGCGCATGCGTGATTTTGCGAGAGCACAGGGCATCCGCTATTACTACGAACAGGGTGAAGAAGGCATGGGTGTCGAGCACGTCATCATACCGGATAACGGTCTTGCGAGGCCCGGATATGCCATCATCGGCGCGGACTCCCATACGTGCACATACGGTGCGCTCGGTGCTTTTTCCACAGGCGTCGGATCTACGGACCTGGCTTGCGCGATGGCGGCGGGAAAGACATGGTTCCGAGTGCCGGAAGCTATTAAGGTAGAACTCAAAGGAAAACTGAATCCATACTGTTCCGGCAAAGATGTGATCCTCTATCTTATCGGAAAAATCGGCGTCGACGGCGCACTTTACCAGTCGCTGGAGTTTACCGGCGAGGGCGTCGCATCTCTGTCGATGGCAGACCGCCTGACAGTGTGCAATATGGCGATCGAGTGCGGCGGAAAGAACGGTATCTTCCCGGTCGATGAAAAGACAATGGAATACTTAGATGCCCATGTGGAAGGCGGATACAGGGAAGCTCCGGACTGGCTGTGCCCGGATGAGGACGCGGTCTATGCACAGACTGTGACGATCGATCTTTCGGAGATCCGTCCGATGGTATCCTTCCCGCATCTTCCGTCGAATACCCATGCAGTGGGCACTTTTGAAAAGATAAAGATCGATCAGGTCGTCATCGGCTCCTGCACGAACGGCCGTCTTGAAGATATGCAGAAAGCCGCCGCGGTCCTCAAAGGACGTCATGTGGCGGAGGGAATCAGAGCTATTATTCTTCCGGGATCGCAGAGAGTCTATAAGCAGTGCCTGACATCCGGACTTCTCGAGATCTTCGTTGATGCCGGATGTGTCGTGTCGGCACCGACCTGCGGACCATGTCTCGGCGGACATATGGGTGTCCTTGCCAAAGGAGAGAAGTGTGTCTCCACCACGAACAGAAACTTCGTCGGACGTATGGGACACAAAGAATCAGAAGTCTATCTGGCCGGCGTGGAAGTCGCGGCGGCTTCGGCAGTCCTCGGATATATCGCAAGTCCGGAGGATCTGAAATAAGAGAAAGAAGGGGAAGCGCATGATTTTTACCGGTAAAGTCATCAAGTACGGAGCGAACGTCGATACCGACGTGATCATTCCCGCGCGTTATCTGAATACATCCGTCAGGGAAGAACTGGCGGCGCACTGCATGGAGGATCTCGATCCGGATTTCAAGACGAAAGTACAGCCCGGTGACATCATCGTGGCGGGATCGAACTTCGGCTGCGGATCCTCAAGAGAACATGCTCCGGTTGCCATCAAGGCGAGCGGAATCGCCTGCGTGATCGCTCCGTCTTTCGCGAGGATCTTCTACAGAAACAGCATTAATACGGGTCTCCCGATCATGGAGAGTCCGGAGGCGGCAGAAGGAATAAGCGACGGTGACCGGATCGAAGTCGATACAGACAGTGGAGAGATCCGTGATCTTACCACCGGCGCGGTATATAAGGCAAGTGCTTTTCCCGCATTCATCGGCGAGATCATCAGTTCCGACGGCCTGGTCGGATATACGAAATCCAAACTCAGTAAGTGAGGTGAACGGCATGGCAATGTTTAAAATCGCGGTCATCCCCGGCGATGGGATCGGACCGGAGGTAACATCAAGCACCTGTGATGTGCTTCGCGCAGTTGGCAAGAAAAGCGGACACGAATTCTCCTTTACGGAAGTTCCCGCGGGCGGCATTGCCATCGATACGTTCGGAGAACCTCTTCCTGCGGAGACGCTTCGCATCGCGAAGGAAAGTGACGCGGTCCTGCTCGGTGCCGTCGGCGGTCCGAAGTGGGATGCCCTTCCCGGAAAATCCCGTCCTGAAGCAGCGCTTCTCGGTCTTCGAAAAGAACTCGCGCTCTTTGCGAACCTGCGCCTGGCGATACTGTTCCCGGAATTGAAGAACGCGAGCCCGCTGCGCCCGGATCTGGTAGAAAACGGCGTCGATATCCTGATCGTCAGAGAGCTTACCGGCGGTATTTATTTCGGAAAACGCGGACTGGAGAAGTCGGACGAGTGCCTCCCGGACGGAACACCGAAGGGCATGGAAGCGTTTGACGTGGAGACTTATAGCGAAGCGGAGATCGAGAGGATCCTGCGTGTCGGATTTAGCTCGGCCATGCAGAGAAGAAAACAGCTCACGGTCGTGGATAAGGCGAACATCCTTGAGACTTCCCGTCTCTGGAGAAAAGTGACCGAGCGAGTCGCGCCCGAGTATCCGGAAGTCTCCTATGAATTCATGTATGTAGATAATGCATCGATGCAGCTCCTTCGCCGTCCGGCATCGATGGATGTCATCGTCACGAGCAATATGTTCGGCGATATCCTTTCGGATGAGGCCGGTATGATCACCGGTTCCATCGGCATGCTGCCGTCGGCATCTCTCGGCACACCGGGAACTCCCGGCATGTACGAACCGGTCCACGGTTCTGCGCCGGATATCGCAGGAAAGGGCATCGCCAACCCGCTGGCAACGATCCTGTCCGCGGCGCTGATGCTCCGCTATTCTCTGGGCCTTCCCGAGGAAGGAGAAAAGATCGAGAAGGCGGTATCCGCTGTGCTCGCGAAGGGTTACCGCACGGCGGATATTGTAGAAGCAGGAAGGGGAGATATCCTTTCCACGAAGGAGATGACAGAGAAAGTCATCGAAGCATACGAGGAGCAGTAACATGAGTAAAAAGACATTACTGGCGGTCATTGACCTGGGGTCTTTGTCCCTGAGACTGAAGATCTTCGAACTGGGCGATAAGACTACACCGAAGGAGATCGAATCCGTCCGCAAGTATCTTTCTTCCGCAGCGCGTGCCTACTCTGAGGGTGTCATTCCGCCGCCGATGGCCGGCGAGATCGTCGAGGTGCTGTCCGGATTCGCCGAGAAGATAAAGGAATATAAGATCAGGGAAGTCATCTGCGTGGCGACAAGTGCTTTTCGCGAGGCAAGTAACCGCGCGATGGTCATCGAGCAGATCCGTGTCCAGACAGGAATCAAGGTGACGGTCCTCGACAACGCACAGGAGCGCTACTTCCATAACCTTGCCGTAAAAGAGAGCCAGCCGAACTTCGCCAAACTCGTATCCGAGGGTACCATGGTACTTGATATCGGATCGGGCAGCATGCAGGCCACGCTCTACGATAAATCGGATCTCGTGTTCTCCCAGAACACCCGTCTCGGATCACTTCGTGTCAGTGAGCTCCTGTCGGACCTTGCCAAACAGACGACGCACTACACCGAGGTGCTTGAGGAATACATCTCCCAGGATCTGGCGGAATATCACGCCATCGAGCCGAAGAACATCAAGTACAAAAACCTCATTGTTTTCGGAAGTGATATGGGCTTTATAAAAGCACTTGCCGGGCAGTCTGCGCGTGAGTACTGCTACTTAAGCAGGGAGCAGTTTGATGCACTTGTTCTGGATCTTCTCCGGATCTCTCCGGAGTCGCTCGCAAGAAAACTCGACATCAAGCCGTCGACGGCGCCTCTGCTTCTTCCGACCGCGCTCATGGTCAAGAAGATGCTTGATTACATGGGCGTCGAGGGAGTCCATATGCCGGATGCATCTCTGACCGAGGGTGTCATGTACGGCTACGCGTGGCGTCATAAGCACTTCGATCTGGTGCTCGATCCGGAGCAGGATCTGATTTCTGCGGCGCGTCATGTGGCGAAGAGATATAAGTCCGAGAAGAAGCACATCACGTTTGTCGAAAACGCGGCGATGGCGATCTTCGATGCGACGAAGAAGATACACGGCATGCATGACAGAGAGAGAACACTTCTTCGTGTGGCCGCGCTTCTTCACGAAGTCGGAAAGTTTATCAATATCGCGAATCCGAATCCTTCCACCTACAGCATTATTGACAGGACCGAGCTGATCGGCATGTCCGAGCAGGAAAGAAAACTCGTCGGACTTGCCGGAAGATTCTATACCGATCCGAAATTCTATCAGGACGCAAGATACGCCGAGATCACGACCGCGGAGCAGGTGCTCGTCAGTAAACTGACGGCGATCCTTCGTCTGGCTGATGCTCTCGATGCGTCACACCGCCAGAAGCTCCGTGAGATCACAGTGACCATGGGAGCAGACGGACTTGTGGTCTCGGGAGATACTATGTATGACATGACCTATGACAAGTGGTTCTTCGAGAGCCACACCGACCTTTTCGAACAGTTCTTCTCAGTGAAGGCATCCTTACGTGTCCGGAGGCAGATCAGATGAGTACAAAGAAAGATACGAACCCGAAAAAAGAGATTAGCTCGAAGAAAGAGCCGAGTACGAAGAAGGAAAAGAAGGAGAAGAAACTCCAGGGAGTCAGCACCGAGGTCGCCAGATCCGCGATGGATAACTTCGACATTGAGTCTGACTCGACGCGTTACTTTAACCGCGAGCTCAGCTGGCTGGAGTTCAATAACCGCATCCTCTTCGAGTCGAGAGATACGAAGAATCCGCTTCTCGAGCGTCTCAAGTTTCTGTCGATCACGGCATCGAACATGGATGAATTCTATATCGTCCGTGTCGCATCTCTCCGCGATCTTCTGAGTGTCAAGTACGATGAACTGGACATCTCCGGAAGAACGGTCAAGCAGCAACTCCAGGAGATCGACGATAAGGCGAGATCCGCCATGGCGCTGATGTACTCGACCTACACGCGCTCACTCGTGCCGTCCCTGAAGAACCACAATATTTTTATCAGTGACTATAAGGATCTGGACGATCACGCGAAGGAAGTCTGCGATGACTATTTCCGTTCGACACTCTATCCGATCCTGACGCCGATGGCCGTCGATGCCTCGCGTCCGTTCCCGCTGATCTATAACCGCCAGCTGAACCTCTGTGTTCTCATCGATGAGACAGAAGTGGAGAAAGAGGCGCGTCTTGCCAAGCAGGAGAAGAAGGGGAAGGTCATCGAGCCCGGTTACCGGTTCGCAACTCTTCAGGTGCCGGCCGTGGTTCCGCGTCTTTTCGAAATGCACCTGTCCACGGGCATTTGTTTCGTGCCGATCGAGCAGATCATCCAGGCGAACCTTTCGTCTCTCTTTGTAGGGTCCGCTGTACTATCATCCGGCTTCTACCGTGTCATGAGAAATGCCGATCTTGATATCGATGAGGATGAGGCGGAAGATCTTCTCAAGGAGATCGAGGAGCAGGTCAGAAAGCGCCGTTTCGGTGAGATCATCCGAATGGAAATAAATGACGAACTGGATCCGAGACTTCTTAAGCTTCTGACGACATCTCTAAAGATATCGAAGAAAGATGTATTCTCTGTCAGTGGTCCGATCGACCTTACTTTCCTTATGAAGGTCGTCGGCAAGATCAGCGACGATTTCCCGGAATTGTGCTATCACGCATTCCGTCCGGCCAAGCCGAAGATGTTCCCGGAAGGTATGAATATCTTTGATGCGATCCGTCAAAAAGACAGACTGGTACATCACCCGTATGAATCCTTCGATCCGGTCGTGGAGTTTGTTCGCCAGGCGGCCGTTGATCCGAAGGTCCTCGCAATCAAACAGACACTCTACCGTGTATCGAGCAGTTCACCGATCATCAAATCTCTTGCCGAGGCTGCACAGAATGGCAAGCAGGTCATGGTACTGGTTGAACTGAAGGCAAGATTTGATGAGGAGAACAACATCAACTGGGCGAAGATGCTTGAGAAGGCAGGCTGCCATGTTATCTACGGTCTTGTGGGACTTAAGACGCACAGTAAGATCACGCTCGTCGTAAGAGACGAAGAGGACGGTATCCGGAGATACCTGCATCTTGCGACAGGAAACTATAACGATATTACCGCGAAGATCTATACCGACATCGGACTCTTTACCGCGTCAGAGACTTTCGGTGTGGATGCATCTGAATTCTTCAACACCCTGTCCGGTTTCTCGGAACCGCCGGAGTGGAAGAGGCTCATCCCCGCTCCGACGAAGATGAAGAACTATTTCCTTGGGAAGATCTCGCAGGAAGCCAAGAACGCCAGAGCCGGAAAGAAGAGCCGAATCATCGCGAAGATGAATTCGCTTGTAGATGCAAACATCATTGACGCGCTCTACGATGCATCGTGTGCGGGAGTGAAGATAGACCTGATCGTAAGAGGTATCTGCTGTCTGCGTCCGGGTGTGCCGGGTCTTTCGGAGAATATCACGGTACGATCCATCACCGGACGTTTCCTCGAGCACTCGCGTATATATTATTTCTATAATGAAGGACAGGAAGATATCTATCTTTCTTCCGCAGACTGGATGCCGAGAAACCTAATCCGCCGTGTCGAGCTTCTGTTCCCGGTCGAAGATCCGGACTGCAAAGCCCGCGTGATGGAAGTACTCGAAGTCGAACTGGAAGATACAGTCCGAAGTCACTTCCTGGACGCAGATGGAAGCTATCACAAACTCGATCTCCGTGGAAAACAGAAAATAGACAGTCAGGAAAAACTTCAGTTGTAATCCCTGAAAAACCTAGAGTTTGTCAGTATCGTTTGAGAAACTGTTGTGACAAAAGAACAAAAAGAGGAAAAAATATCGAATTTTGTTGTGACAAATGACACACAGTGTGTTATTCTGATTCTGTTGATAAATTGCGAAAGCAAATTAACGGAGGTAGAAAAAATGAAAAAGAAGTTTTTGAGCGTACTTCTTGCCGGCGCTATGCTGTTCTCAGTAGCAGTTGGCTGTGCTAAGAAGAAGGATGAGACCAAGGCAGAATCTCAGCAGTCAGCCCAGACCGGTGAGAAAGCAAAGATTGGTGTATCCATGCCGACAAAGTCCCTTCAGAGATGGAACCAGGATGGTGACAACATGAAGAAGGAACTCGAGGCTGCAGGTTTCGATGTTGAGCTCGCTTATGCGGACGACAAAGTTGACCAGCAGGTTAACCAGATCGAGACCATGATTAATGGCGGATGTAAGGTCCTCGTTATTGCCGCTATTAATGGTGACTCCCTTGGAACAGTTCTCGCTACAGCAAAAGAGAAGAATATCCCGGTTATCGCTTATGACCGTCTGATCATGAACTCTGACGCTGTTTCCTACTACGCTACATTCGACAACTACATGGTTGGTACGATTCAGGGCAACTACATTAAAGATCAGCTGAAGCTGGATACAGAAGCAGGTCCGTTCAACATTGAGCTGTTCACCGGTGACCCGGCAGACAACAATGCGAACTTCTTCTTCAGCGGTGCTATGGATGTCCTCAATCCGTACATCGAGCAGGGTAAGCTCGTAGTTAAGTCCGGTCAGAAGGAATTCAAGGATGTTGCTACATCCGGTTGGAAGTCTGAGAATGCTCAGAGCAGAATGGAAGCTATCCTTTCCGCTAACTATTCCGATGGCACACAGCTCGACGCTGTTATGTGCTCTAACGACTCCACCGCTCTCGGTGTTGAGGTTGCTCTCGAAGCTAACTACACAGGTAAGTACCCGATCATCACTGGTCAGGACTGTGATATCACAAACACCAAGAACATGATCGCCGGCAAGCAGTCCATGTCCGTATTCAAGGATACTCGTGATCTGGCTAAGCAGGTTGTTGTTATGGTTAAGGCTATCATGGAAGGTAAGGAAGTTCCGGTAAACAACACTAAGGACTACGACAACGGAATCCGTGTTATCCCGTCTTACCTCTGCGAGCCTGTATTCGCTGATGCTAACAACTACAAGACGATCCTTATCGACTCTGGTTACTACACAGAGGATCAGCTGAAGTAATCTTAGGTATTACATAAAGCAGTAAACTAATGACATGTTGAGTCCCCTTATATTTTGTAATGAGATTTAAGGGGGCTCTTCTTGTAAAAACACTATGTGAATAGCTAGGAGGGATTAAATTGGCAAATATTTTGCTTGAAATGAGAAGTATCACCAAGACCTTCCCCGGCGTTAAAGCACTCGATAATGTTAATCTTCAGGTCGAAGAAGGAGAGATCCACGCACTGGTCGGGGAGAACGGTGCAGGAAAATCGACCCTGATGAAAGTACTTAGCGGAATCCATCCGTATGGTTCCTACGAAGGACAGATCCTGTACAATGGTGAAGAATGTCACTTTACGGGCACGAAAGATAGTGAGCGTAAGGGTATCGTAATTATTCACCAGGAGCTGGCACTGGTTCCTTACATGACGATCGGTGAGAATATGTTCCTCGGTAATGAGCGGGGTTCATCTCTGAAGATCAACTGGAATGAGACCTATACCAAGGGAGATAAGTATCTGCGTGTTGTAGGTCTGTCGGAATCATCTCAGACACTGATCAAGGATATCGGTGTCGGAAAGCAGCAGCTTGTTGAGATCGCCAAAGCCCTGGCAAAACATGCGAAACTGCTGATTCTTGACGAACCGACTTCTTCTTTGAACGAAACAGAGTCCAAGCATCTTCTTGATTTGATGCTGAAGTTCAAAGAACAGGGAATGACTTCCATCATTATCTCGCATAAACTGAACGAGGTTTCTTATGTTGCAGATAAGATCACAGTTATCCGTGATGGAATGACGATCGAGACTTTGACAAAGGGCGTGGATGACTGCTCGGAGGCAAGAATCATCCGCGGAATGGTCGGACGTGAGATTTCGGATCGTTTCCCGAAGAGGGACAGCGAAATCGGTGATGTATGCTTCGAAGTTATGGACTGGAATGCATACCATCCGATCTATTCGGAAAGAAAAATCGTTGATAACGTAAGCTTTAATGTGAGAAAGGGCGAAGTGCTCGGAATTTCCGGCCTTATGGGTGCCGGCCGAACAGAGCTTGCGATGAGTATTTTCGGTAAGTCCTACGGAGATAATATCTCCGGAAAGATCATTAAGGACGGCAAGGTCATCCATCTGAATTCCGTTCAGGATGCAATCAAGAATAAGATCGCATATGTTACGGAGGACAGAAAGGGTAACGGACTGATCTTAAGTAATGCCATCAAGACAAATACGACTCTCGCGAATCTGAGAGAAATCTGTTCGAGTGCCGGTGTTATTGACCGGGACAAAGAATATAAAGTCGCGGTGGAGTACAAGGAGAAACTTAAGACCAAGACGCCGTCTGTTGAACAGTTTGTAGGAAATCTGAGTGGTGGTAACCAGCAGAAGGTCCTGCTGTCCAAGTGGATGTTCGCGAAACCGGATATTCTTATTCTCGACGAACCGACAAGAGGTATCGATGTCGGTGCGAAGTATGAGATCTACTGCATTATCAATCAGCTGGTCAGCGAAGGAAAATCAGTTATTATGATTTCCTCGGAGATGCCTGAGCTCCTTGGTATGTGCGACCGTATCTATGTCATGAGTGAAGGAAAGTTCGTCGGTGAACTGGATGGCAAGGAAGCTACCCAGGAGAAGATCATGGCGATGATCCTCAGCGCGGATGATGGTTCTCATCTGGTCAATGATGAAGATGCGCTTCTTGAAGAATCTATCAATTAAGGAGGTAGTGAGTGAATGAATTCCTCAAGTAAAGTTCTCGATTTTGTCAGAAAATACACGATGATCATTGCCTTGATCCTTGTAGTTGTTTTCTTCAGCGTAGCGACGAACGGAACACTGATCCGGCCAAGTAACGTAAACAACGTTATTGCCCAGAATGCTTACGTATTCGTACTGGCAACCGGTATGCTCCTTTGCATCCTGACAGGTGGTAACATCGACCTCAGTGTTGGTTCCGTTGTATGCTTTGTCGGTGCTGTAGGTGCAGTACTGATGGTTAATCAGGGATGGCATCCGGTTCTGGCGGTTCTTACGATGTTCGTCGTCGGTACGCTCATCGGAGCCTGGCAGGCTTTCTGGATTGCTTATGTGCGTATCCCGCCTTTCATCGTTACCCTGTCGGGTATGTTGATTTTCCGTGGTCTGAGTAATGTTATCCTCAAGAACGGTATGACGATCTCCGTTTCCAAGTACACAGGTTTTGTAAAAGCCTTCGGTGGTGGCGCGGATTGCTATATTCCGGATTTTGTTAGTGAAACTCTTGTTTTAGGACAACTGGCACATATTACATGTATCGTAGTGACAACTCTTGTTATTGCTGCTTTCCTCGTAATTGCTGTTATCCTTTCAGAGAAGAAAAACCGCAAAAATGGTGTGGAATCGAGTTTCAAGAAGTGGATCATTAAGGTTGCACCAGTCGTGGTTGCTCTGGTAGTTATCGGATTTGTTGCAGCCCGCTTTGTTCCGGACCCGCTCAGTAAATATGCTCTGAATTTTACATGCCTCTTTGCAACGGCAATCGCAATCGCAGTCTTTGTTGCAATGAATATCTCCAACCGCAACAAGAGATTGAGAAAGCAGTATGAAGTAGAGAAGTTCACACCGTGGCTCGTCAAGCTTATTGCGATTTCGGTTGCTGTTGCGGCTTTCGGCTATCGTCTTTCCGAGCACAAGGGTATCCCGAACGTTCTTCTGATCGTTCTCGCGGTTGTAATCATCTATTCCTACATCACATCGAACACCAGAATCGGCCGTTACTTCTATGCGGTAGGTGGTAACGAGAAAGCGACAAAGCTCTCCGGTATCAACACCAACAAGGTATACTTCCTTGCATACACGAACATGGGCCTTCTGGCAGCTCTCGCCGGTATGATCGCGACCGCCCGTCTGACGACAGCGACCGCTCAGGCCGGACAGAACTACGAGATGGATGCTATCGCATCCTGCTTCATCGGTGGTGCTTCCGCTTACGGCGGAATCGGTACAGTTCCGGGCGTTATCATCGGTGCTCTCCTGATGGGTGTTATCAACCTCGGCATGAACACCATGCACGTTGACCAGAACATGCAGCAGGTAGTTAAAGGTCTCGTACTTCTCGCAGCCGTTATCTTCGACGTAGTCAGTAAGCGTGGCGGTAAACTCATTGCGAAGAATACCTGATCGGTATTTCATAAAAAAAGAGATCCTGCGGCCGCAGATTCAAAGGAATCTGCGGTCGCTTTTTATGCCTGAAATTGCAAGATGGGCATAAACAATGGTAAAATAACTGGAAATGGCCTTTTTGACCAAATGAACAGATCCGGGAGCTATTTGCCATGTTTTCTATCGTGATGCCCGCCTACAATGAGGGCGCACATATCTATGAGAATCTTCTCAAGACCAATGAGATTGTTTCTTCCTTCTGCAATGATTTCGAGATCGTATGCGTCAATGACGGAAGTAAGGATAATACGGAAGCCGAGATCAAGAGAGCTTCGGAAGAATGCCCGAATATCCGCATGATCTCCTATACTCCCAACGGAGGTAAAGGACACGCCATCAAGACCGGCGTTCTCGCAGCAAAAGGAGACCGCATCGGTTTTCTGGATTCGGATCTCGATCTTTCCCCGGACCACTTTAAAGATTTCCTCGAGCATATGGATCAGGAAAAAGCCGATGTCGTTATCGGATCTAAGATGCATAAGGAATCCCAGCTGGAGTATCCTTTTATCCGCAAGTTTGTCAGCTTCGGCTACTACGTCATGTTACGGGTGCTTTTCCATCTGAAAGTGCATGATACGCAGACGGGCGTGAAAGTATATCGCGGCGATCTTCTGAAATCGATCGTACCGGATGTCATTACCAAGGGCTTTGCGTACGATATCGAGCTTCTCGCAGTTGCAAATGAGATGGGCGCGAAGATCATCGAGCGTCCGATCCGGCTGGTATTCACAAGAGAAGGCGGATTCTCGAGGATCCGTTTCAAGGATATCTGGCTTGTCTTTAAGGATACTTTCAAGATCAAGAAGAAGGTAAGGAGAATCAGAAAAGAACGCAGAAAGGCGGAGAAGAATCATGGCTGATAAGTACGATTATCTGGTAGTTGGTGCCGGTCTTTACGGCGCAGTCTTTGCCCATGAGGCGAAGGCACGAGGAAAGAAAGTCCTCGTTATCGAGAAACGCCCGCATATCGCAGGAAACGTGTATTGTGAAGACGTAGAGGGCATCAAGGTACACACCTATGGCGCGCATATCTTCCATACCAATAACAAAGAGGTGTGGGAGTATCTGAACCAGTTCACTGCGTTCAACCGCTTTACGAACAGCCCGGTCGCGAACTATAAGGGTGAACTCTTTTCGCTTCCTTTTAATATGTACACATTCAATAAGATGTGGGGCGTCGTAACGCCGCAGGAGGCCATGGCGAAGATTGAAGAACAGAAGGCCGAGATGGCGGGAAAAGAACCGGCAAATCTTGAAGAGCAGGCAATCTCCCTGATCGGACGTGACATCTTCGAAAAACTTGTTAAAGGCTACACGGAGAAACAGTGGGGAAGAGACTGCAAGGATCTTCCGGCATTCATCATCAAGCGCCTTCCCGTGAGACTTACCTTCGATAACAACTACTTCAATGCTCTGTATCAGGGTATCCCGGAGAAGGGCTACACCAAGATGGTGGAGAACATGCTTCAGGGGATCGAAGTGAAACTTAATACCAATTATCTCGACGAGAAAGAGAAGTGGAATTCGATGGCGGACAAGGTCGTCTACACAGGTCCGATCGATGCCTACTTTGACTATGCCCTCGGATATCTGCAGTACCGCTCGGTACGCTTTGAGAACGAACTTCTCGATACACCGAACTTCCAGGGTAATGCCGCAGTCAACTATACGGACAGAGAGACTCCGTGGACCCGTATTATCGAGCACAAGTGGTTCACATTCGGAAAGGACGAAGACGGCAACGATCTTCCGAAAACGGTCATCAGCCGTGAATACAGTTCTGAATGGAAGCCGGGCGATGAACCGTATTACCCGGTTAACGACGAGGCAAATGGAACACTGTATACCCGTTACAGGGAACTGGCGGACAAAGAAGAGAAGATCATCTTCGGCGGACGTCTCGGCGAGTATAAGTATTATGATATGGACGCTGTTGTCGCTTCAGCGCTGTCTATGGTCAAAAAAGAACTGAAGTGATACATTGATAGTAATTTGCAGGAGGAGCCGGGAGGAAAGAAAATGGATAATCTGTATTTAGTAATGCCGGCATATAACGAAGAGGCGAACATCGAGTCAGTCGTGTCCGCCTGGTACCCCATTCTTGAGGGTAAGGGCGAGGGTTCCCGACTGGTCGTCGCTGACAGCGGAAGCGTCGATAAGACACGTGAGATCCTCGTTTCTCTGAAGGAGAAGTACCCGAAACTCGAAGTGCTGCCCGATACACTGAAACAGCATGGACCGAAGCTGATTGCACTTTATAAGTACGCGATTGCCCAGGGCGCAGATTATATCTTCCAGACAGACTCTGACGGACAGACGAATCCGGCTGAATTCGCGGCATTCTGGGATCTTAGAAACCAGTATGATGCCATCCTCGGTAACCGTGTGGTAAGAGGCGACGGTAAGTCCAGAAAACTCGTCGAGAAGTTCCTGTGCTTCCTTCTGAGACTGCACTTCGGCGTAAAAGTCAAGGACAGTAATGCGCCTTTCCGTCTGATGAAAGCTTCCCTCGTCAATAAATATGTGGGACGCTTCAAGGAGGACTATAACCTTCCGAACGTTATGCTGACGACATTCTTTGCATACTATGACGAGAAGTACACACTTCGTGAGATTACATTTAAGCCGCGTCAGGGTGGAAAGAACTCCATCAACATCAAGAAGATCTTCAAGATCGGCTGGGCGGCCCTCGCGGACTTCCGTGCATTTAAGAAAGAAATGAAAGCGGAAAAGAAAAGGAATAAATAAGTCCATTTTTAGGAAAAAGGATCTGAAGAAATATGAAGGATAAAGAGAAGAAAGAAAGCGGTCTCGGACAGCTTAAAGGTGACGCGCCGGAAAAGAAAACTTCTGCCGATAAGGCGGAACTCGGCGAGAAACTGAGAGCGGCATCTTCCGCCGGAGCAAAGGCCGGCAAGAAGGCTGCGAAGCCGGCCGGTCAGAAGTCTGACGACGCTGAACAGAAGGAGCCGGTCGAGAAGAAGGAGCCGGTCGTGGCGGATCCTGCAATTGCGAAGATGACCCGCCAGGAAGCGATCGAGTACTTCAATCTTCCGGCATCTGCAAGCAAGGAAGAACTTGACGAGCGTTTCTGGAAACTCGGAAAGACCTACCGCGCGCAGCAGGATGAACAGAAGCTTGCTGATATTGCACTGGCATACAGTATCGCCAGCGGTGAAAGAGACAGAAAAGCCGAAGAGAAAAAAGAAGAGACCGAAGCGAAGCATATTCTCGGAAAGACAAAGACACAGTGGAAAGATTTCTTCCATTATGAAGGATGGAAGTTTATTGTGGCTATCGCCGTGATCATCGCAGGCTGGGCATTTATCCAGTACTACTTTATCGCGCCGAAAGTCGATGTCCGTATGGCATCCATCGGTCATTTCCAGCAGGATACATCCATCATGGAGTATTACTTTAAGGAGAATCTCGGATGCAAGAATCCGGAAGTCCGTGATGCTGATGTTGCTTCCGGTGATGCTGAGAACGAGCAGGTCGACGAGTACGGAGTGCAGAAGGCCACAAACATGATGGCCGTTCATCCGGACATTCTCGTTTTTGATGCACCGACTGTGCCTGTATACGTCAACAGCGGTGATCTCTATCCGCTCGATGATGTGTATGAGAAGATGAAGGCAAACTGGTCGAAGGAAGATCTCGACCGCTTAGAGCCCTATTACTATTCAAAGGCGAAATTCTACGAAGAATACCTTCCGGATATGCCGGATACCTATAAGGATGCGATGGAGCCGCTGAAGGAAGATGACTACATCGAGCATGTCTACGGTTTTATTATCCGCGACAAGATCGACCAGGCTTCTCTGGGATACAAGATCCTCTGGAAGGATCCGAATGTGGACCGCATCATTATCGTCGGTGTCGGCGCGGGATCAAGTGATCTGGAAAAAGCACTTGAGCGTACGCAGCAGATTCTTCAGGATATCGATATCCTGCGTGAGGACTATCTTCTGGATCATCCGTACGCGGAGTCTGAGGACTGATTCTATTTCTATATTTTCAGGAGTTGTCTTTAAGAAGACGGATATCTTCTTCCGTGAGAGCATACATCTCGCCGGGAAGCTGTCCGTCTTTTAATGTCAGCGTGCCGATGCGCTCGCGGTGAAGTGCTTCGACGGATCTTCCGGTCGAGGCGATCATGCGCTTGACCTGATGTGTCTTTCCCTCGGTAAGGATAAGACGGCACTTGTGGTCGGGGAGGATCTCAAGCTTTGCAGGTTTTAGTTTCTCCGGCGCGTGTCCTTTTTCCATAAGCGTCATGCCGCCCGCAAAGAGTTCTTTTTCCTTATCGGTAAGTTCATCTCCGGAATAGGTCACCAGATAGGATTTCTCACGATGGTATTTCGGGCTTGTCAGACGGTGCGAAAGATCACCGTCGTTCGTCAGAAGCAGGACGCCTGTGGTGTGGTAATCCAGTCTTCCGACAGGAGAGATCTTCTTCGTTTTCAGCTGGGGAGGAAGCAGATCTCCGACGCAGGGAAGACGGTCATCAGTCATGGCCGTCAGATATCCGTCCGGTTTATTCAGACAAAAGTACAGATGCTCGCTGGCCTCGATCGGTTCTCCGTCAAGCGTGATGCTTCCTTTCATTTCTTCCGTGACAGAAAAGCCCGGATCACGAATGACTTCGCCATTCAGACTCACGCGTCCGTGACGGAGAAGATCCTTGACCTCAGACCTGGTTCCATATCCCGAATTTGCCAATAATTTGTCCAATCTCATGCTCGTATTATAACAAAATAGCCACATTTCCGCGCGTGAAAATGTCAATTCCTGTGATATAATAAATATGTAAGTTTCAAAATGAGGGGTACTATGGCCGCAAGTATTATCAACATTAAAGAAGGTATGCCGAAAGTGGATGTTGCCACCCGTAAATTACGGTTGGAACTTAATACTTTGCGCCGTGTCGGAGTCAATCAGGTCAAGATCATTCATGGTTACGGTTCTACCGGAAAGGGCGGCATGATCAAGAACGCCACCCATGAGATCCTGCGTACGATGCAGAGCGAAGGAAAGATCAAGGCTTTCTGTCCGGGCGAGCAGTTCGGACCTTTTGAGACGCTCGGCCGATCCATGGTCGAGAAGTGCCCGGCATTCCGAAACGATCCTGACTGGGCGAAGGCCAATGATGGTGTGACCATCGTACTCTTAAGATGAAGATTTCCTGGAACGATTTTGTAGAGCAGTGTCAGAACTGTCAGGCATGTGATCTGGCGGTGACGAGGACGAATGTCGTGATCTACCGCGGCAGTGTTGTTGCGCCGGTCATGTTTGTCGGCGAGGGTCCGGGAGCGACCGAGGATGAGCAGGGGTTGCCGTTCGTCGGACAGGCAGGACGCCTGCTGCAGCTTCTTCTTGATGCCCAGGGATTTACCGCCAATGATTATCACATCGCAAATGTCGTTAAGTGCCGTCCGCCGGAGAACCGTGTGCCGACGGATCAGGAGGCTTCCGCATGTAAGAAGCTCCTGGGTACGCAGATCCTGATCTGCAAGCCGAAGATCATCGTACTTCTCGGCAAGACTGCTTATACACTCTTTACCGGTGATAAGAACGCGAAGATGACGCAGATCCGCGGTGCTTTTATCGAAAAGAACGGATACCTGATCCTTCCTACGTTCCACCCGGCGTATATTCTCCGGAATAATAATGAGCGCATCAAGCTCTGGAAGGACATTGAGCTGGTAAGGAGAAAAGCTGAGGAGATGGGACTGATAGCGCCTCTGCCCGTGCAGCCGGATATGCCGACGGAGCGTCCTTCTTCAAAAGGATAAGCGGGAAGAATACTTATCAAGCAAATTTTCACGTCCTCGGGGCAAAAAGGTATTGCACTATCTAACGACTTTTGATATACTTTCAACCGTTGATTTACAACATTGCCGAATTGTGTAAGGGTAGCACTCCGGTTTCTGGCACCGTCTGTCTGGGTTCGAATCCTAGTTCGGCAGCCACAAGGCTGTTTCTTCGAAAGAAGAAACAGCCTTTCTTTTACTTCTGGTATAATCCCCCTGTTCTTTTGCCCGGAAGAGGCGCATACTTGAATAGTAACAAGCGGAAAAGAGGTGTGTAAAATGGCAAATACAACTCCGCCGTGGATCGATGAGATCCCGGAAGGCGACTTTATTACTACAGAACCATCGTATGAGACGGGCAAGCTTTTTGACCGGTTTAAGAATGATCAGGCAGAAGGCCTGAAATACTATTTCTTTGATCCGTCTGAGCACGGATTTCCGAAGAAGAACGACTATCCGCTCCTTATCTTCCTGCACGGCGGCTCCAATGCGCTTGTCGGTGAACTCTGTATCAACTATACCGGTGCGGAGCTTTATGCCTCGGATGATTATCAAAAAGCACTGGGCGGCGCATATATCCTGATCCCGATCGCAAATGAATACAGACTCGATAATGGTAATTATGCGGGCAGCTGGGATGAAACCTATATAGATCCCGTTATGAAGCTTGTGGATGTTTTTATAGAGAAATACACAGACGGCGTCGGGGTGAAATTCCTTCTGGGAAATTCGGCAGGCGCAAGGTTTACATTTGCTCTGGCGACACATGCTCCGGATAAGTTCGATGTACTTGTCCCGGTCGGAACGGACGCGATCCCGGATGACGATGTCATGGATGAACTGGAACGAAACGGAGTGACACTGTTCTTTGCCGACGGGTTGCGTGATGAGATCGTAAGCCATGAGAAGATCGAGGCAAGACGATCCCGCATGGAGAGAATGAAGAACAGCTTCATCTATACACCGGAATGGGTCAGAAACGCGGATAAGGGTATCGCTTCGATCAACTTCGGATTTGAGATGGGACAGCACTGCCTGATGAACGGCGTGCAGTCAAATCTGATGTTCCTGGACGGAACTCCGATGGATCCGAGACTTCCGGACGGAATGACCGGATGGATGGCTCGGGAATTGAAAAGACGGGCAGCGGAAAAATAGGCGTTGTTTTTACTTTTTCTCCTAAATGAAAAGAAATGAAAGAAAAATCGTTGACAATTGGCGATTCCCTCTTTAATATTATTTTCATTCCAGATGGTGATTATATAGGGGGAAGATATGATCAACGTTGAAAGAAGAAAGCGAATCTTAGAGATATTGGAGAAAGAGAGCCGTGTATCGACGACTGATCTTCAGGAGTGTCTCGGTGTGACCGGTGCGACTATCCGGTCTGACCTTCGGGATCTTGAGCGTGAGGGCGCGATCGTGCGCTATCACGGCGGAGCCCGCATTTCCGATTCCGTGAAGCAGTCTTCTAACCCTGAAAACTATATGCTCCGTTCCGTAATGAGCGTGGCGGAGAAGACGGCGATCGGAAGAGAAGCCGGTAAGTTTGTGCATGAGGGCGAGACGATCTTTATTGACGCAAGTTCCACGACCTTCCACATGATCCCTTTTATCAGCAATCTTGACAATATCACTATCGTTACTAACGGTATCCATACCGCGATGGAGATCCAGAGATACAGTAACTTCCGCACGGTATTAGTCGGCGGCGTTCTTCGTCCGCACTCCGGCGCGATCGAGGGGCTTCTCTGTGAGGAGATGCTGCGGCGCATCAGCGGCGACAGTTATTTTGTATCGGGAAACGGATTCTCGCTGACATCCGGTCTTACGGGACATAACTTCTATGAGCTTGAACTGAAAAAGCGCTTTGCAGAGAAGTGCAAGCGCTGCATCGCACTCGTAGACTCTTCCAAGCTGAATCAGGATTCGACATCTTCTTTTATTCCTGCGGAAAAGATCGATGTGCTGATTACCGACGCCGGCATCTCGGATGAGCTTGCTCAGGAGATCCGTGACTTCGGTATCGAGCTGGTCATTGCACCGAAATAATCTATTTATTCTGTTCGTCGGCAGCTACGATCTTCTGCTTTAACTGCTTAGGCGTGATATGCCTGTGTTTCTTAAACTGCGTAATGAAATAACTGGACGTGCTGAATCCCGTATCCAGCGCGATCTGGCTGATGCTCTTCGATGAAGTGATCAGGAGTTTTTCTGCCTCGGTCAGTCTTACATAGAGCAGATAGTCAGAGAATGTCTGTCCGACGGCATGACGGAAGAACCGTGAGAAGTAGCTGTAGCTCATGTTGCACATCTTTGCCATCTTCTCGGCGAGGACCGGCTGCATATAATTCTCGTGAATATAGTCCAGAACCTCGTTAAGACGAAAGATGTCTTCCTGGCGGATGCCGGGTGAAGAGTAGACGGAGATGCCGTTCTTCTCCATGCGGCGCAGATACCAAAGGAAGATCCGGCAGATGTCCGCGCGGATCGCCAGCTCATAGCCCGGTGCCTGCTCGGTGAACTCTTTGTGATAATCCCTGATATAGTCCGGAATATGTGTGTTCTCAAGTTCTTCCTTTCTGGCAAGAAGAGAGAATGTGTTGTTCTTCCCGAGGTCTCTGGTCGTCGACATAAGGAACGGCAGGAGATACTTCGCTCCGGTGGAATAGGCGGAAGAGAAGAAGAATACAGTGGGATCGAACTGCAGGCAGTAATACTCGCAGGGCTCGAAATGATGAAATGCATGGACTTCGTTAACGTTGATCAGGAGCATGTCTCCTTCATTAACTTCGATGTCCTGATCGGCCATGGATGCAGAGAATCTGCCGCGGATCCCGTAAATGATCTCAACAAAATCGTGATAATGCGGAGGGATCTCACGGCAGAGGTTTCCATCTTCTAAAAAATGCAGACAGCTGGCAATGGCGTCATGCAGCTGAGGACGGTGAAGGTCCTCGTATAAAGCGTTTTCCGTTGTTTTGCTCTTCTGATAAGCCATGGGTATTTTTCGCTCCGTTTATCTATTGTTCTTGATAAATAACATGTTCAGAATACCACTGTAAGCAAAAAAATGGAAGAATTATGACAAAATTACGATATGTTCATGCCGGTTCCGCGATTCCTGCATTGATGAGAAGATAGTGCATCTCCAAAGAGACCAGCTCAATGAACTGAACAGGGGAGACGCCCAGAGTACGCAGAATCGAATAGAGCATGCGGACAGTGGGATTGGCCTTTCCGCCCTCGATCCTGCAGTAGTAGGAGAGATTGATCCCGGATCGCTGCGCAACGGAGAACTGGGACAAGTCGTTCTTTTTTCTGAGGCTTCTGATCACCTGGCCCATTATGATCAATTCATCCATAAGAGATTCCTCCTTTCCGTAAGTATTTCGTGTATGTATATGATATAAGCGTACTGATATATGCGTAAATGATATAAGCAATATATTCAGGTGTAATTTCGTCTTTGACCGAACGAAGTATAAAGATTATTGTTTTCACTCATATAAATATGTTTATATGCGAAATCCGGGAAAGTTGTCGTATAATATAATAGAATGAGTATCTATGTGAGGTAGCTAGCGATATGGCGCAAGGTAATGATATACGTCTTCCGTCCTGGATCTCTCCGGGAATGGTCTTCCAGCAGGGAGTTCCGGTGGTTCTCCGAGGTAAAGTGACATCCCCTTCGGTTCCGGTAACACTGGAGGTTATGAAGGATCCTACGGATGGCCGTAAGGTATCCAAACTCGATACGGATTATGGTGTCATCTTAAGTCTGGAGACAGTTTCTGAGGAAGATGGTTCTTTCCGTTTCACGCTTCCGCCTTACCGTTCGTCGACGGACGCATATACACTTGCTTTTCATACTCTTACTGATGCCTTAACGATCGAGGACTGCCGATGCGGCGATGTCTGGGTCATGTTCGGCGGACGTCCGCTGGCGGCATCGATCAAGGAGACGGCGGCACCGAGAACGCCTTTGAAGAAGGACGTTATGCCGCTTCTGCGTTTCTATTCGCCTGCGAAGGGTGTACTCGACGGAAACGACGAGCTTTCCTACGAGCCTGTTCTTACGGAAGAAGATACCAAGTGGATCCGTATCCGTGATACAAAAGAACTCGCCAATGTTTCATCGGTGGCATTTTCCTACGCGTATCACCTTGCGGAGCAGCTTCACTATCCGGTCGGTATCCTGGATCTGGCCGAAGAGTATGCGCCGATCTACCGGTGGCTGTCCCACGACGGCATCGATAACAACGATAAGATCCGCGAGTACCTCGAAGAGAGAAACCTCTATTTCGACGAGGATGGCTGGCGTGCCAATATCGCCCGCCTCAACGACAGAAAGAATGCGATCGTAACAGGCGATATCCTGAAAGACGACGAAGATGGTGAAGCGACCAGCGAAGAGTCTTTCGTATTTGAAGATGAAGAGAAGGCCGATGTACCGATCGATCCGGAGGGCGCGCTTGCTTTCGAGGACCTGAAGGCAGGAAAACCCGAAGATGCGTCTGAAGCTAAGGATGACGAAGAGCCGTCTTCCGAAAACGAAGAAGTTTCTTCGGAAGAGGACGATGATGACGCTCCGCCGCTTTCTTTCCCGACCGAGGAACTGGCTCACTTTGAGAAGAAGAATAACCATGACCTTTTGAACTCGATCATCCCGTCTGCGGAGACCGTTATGACTGAGACACTGGTGGCCGAGTCGGCCCACCGTCCGCTCGTCGGACCGCAGGACATGATGAGTGTGTTCTTTAACCACCGTCTCGCGCCGCTGTGCGACACGAGTATCCGTGGTATCGTTTTCGCGCCGGATGCGTCTGACGCGCAGATCGGTGATCTTTATACCACGATGGTCCGCCAGCTCCTGATCGATCTGGCAGGGGTGTTTGGTCCCCGTGAGATCGAGGATAAGAACCAGGTACCTTCGTTTATTATTCTTCAGCTGCATCCGGATGCGATGGATCCGGAAGAGCCATATCGTCACGTCGAGTTCAATGAACGGCTCTGCGCGATCAGAAGAAGATTCCCGATGCCGATCGGTATCCTGGGTCAGCACGACCTTCTGATCCCGGACAAGACCGTGTCCTTTACGATCGGACGAAGACTCTCATGTATCGCACTGGGCCTTCACTTTACGCCGAAGATGCCGGCTTCCTCGCCGGAGTGTGTCGGTGTCGAGGTGATCGGAAATAAGGTCATGCTGTCCTTCGATAATATGGTCGACGGACTGCGCCTTTCGGAGAATGAATCGGTGCTCCGCGGATTTGCCGTCTGCGATGAGAGCCGTGTCTATGTTCCGGCGCAGGCACGTATCCTTCACGGAGTGCGTGCCATGGTCTGGAATGATGATGTGCTCGATCCGGTAGGTGTTACCTACGGTTATTCGCCGATCCCGCATCAGGCGACATTCAGAAACCGTATCGATCTTCCGGTACTTCCTTTCCGCTTCGACAAGATCCCGTCGGAATACTGCCCGGATCTGACGTTCACGGCATGTGAAGACATCACGTTCACCGGCAAGAAGGACTGGGACAGTGATTTCGAAAAACTCGAGACCTATCAGATAACGAAGGGCAAGGCCACGATCTTCCGTGAGGTTATGAATAAGACACAGGGCGCGGCATCGCTGCGCATCGAGTATGAACCGGAGAACAGCCTTCTGTCCTTCGGACCTGTGCTCTCGTATGCGTCCGTCATGGCGCCGCTCCGTTTTTCGAAGGCCAGAAGGATCTGCCTGGATATCTTTAATCCCGATCAGTGTGAGAAGACTATGCAGATCTCGGGATTCCGCGGAGAGGCTACGATCCAGATCGGTCTGAGATGGCAGACGATCTCACTGAACTGGGCATCTTTTGATGATATGGAGATCAGCAATCTCGTCTTTACGATCTTCGACAGACAGAGATCCGGCGCGATCTATATCGACAATATCCGATTCCTGCCATAAGGCAAAAAGAAGGGGGGCATACGCATGGTTGAAGATCTTCTTCCGGCATTTGAAAAAAGTTTACTGGAATCCTCAGGTTCGATACCGGTAGTGTTTGAAGGCGTGGAACATTGTTACGAGACATCTACGCCCTTTCCGACAGCCAGCCGTCATACCACCCATGAGCTTCTTTATTTAAGAAGAGGCAAGTGTGAGTTCGTCATTAACGGAAAGACCGTGCATGTGACGAAGGGAACCACTCTGATCATCCGTCCGCAGGTCATGCACTCCGTAAGAGTGGTCGAAGGACCGGCCGACATGGTCGTTCTTTACTTCGGATTTTCTTCCGATATTGCAAAAGCACAGCAGGCGCTCCTTTCAAAGCCGAAGGACACGCAGCCGATGGCCAACGGACGTCTCAGAGGCGGCCCGACAGTGCCTTTCCTGCAGGAAAATGTCGCAGCGGTACCGCTCGAGAACTTCTTTGACTTTGCCCAGGGCGAGAACGCGATCGGCGACGCTTCGGATTATCTGATCATCTCCGGTAAATCCCGTCAGGCGATCGGAGTCCTCGCGGAGCGCATCATGCGTGAGAGCCGTTCGGACATGTATGCCAAGGACATGATGATGCAGCTTCTGACGATGGAACTTCTGATCACGCTTTCCCGAGCACTTCGGGAAGAGTGGGAAGAGAGCCTCCGCGTGAAGAACGGCAAGGCAAGAGAGCTCGTGCTCATCGCCAGGGATTATCTGGATGAGAACTACGACAGAGGCGTAACGGTCGCCGAGACCGCAGCATACGTCTTCCTCAGTCAGGGTTACTTTACCAGAGCTTTTCGCGATGAATTCGGCATCAGCCCGATGAACTACCTCATGCAGATCAGAATCGATGCAGCGTGCCGTCTCCTGACACAGAAAGAGATCAAGGTCAGCGGCATCGCAACGCAGGTCGGATTCAGCAGCCCGCAGAGATTTAACGTTGCTTTTAGAAAACAGAAGGGCATGACGCCCATGGAATACAGACATATGTACACAGAGTAAGGAGATATGGGAAACATGAGTATTTACGATGACGATTTCCGCGTACCGGAGGAAAGCAGAAGGGGCATGGACCTCCCGCGGATCGAACGGGCTGTAAGAGAGATCCTGATCGCGGTCGGCGAAGATCCGGACAGAGAGGGACTTCTTGAGACACCGAACCGTGTGGCAAGGATGTACGGGGAGGTATTCTCCGGACTTCACAGAGATATCAGCAAGGACATCAAGACTTTTACATCGGATAACGATGAGATGATCCTGATCGGCGATATTCCGTTCTACTCTATGTGCGAGCACCATCTTCTGCCTTTCCACGGAAAAGCACACGTCGTTTATGTTCCGAGAAACGGGAAGATCCTGGGCCTTTCGAAGGTCGCGCGTATCGTGGATACGCTTTCCAGGAAGCCACAGCTTCAGGAGAGACTGACGTCCGAGATCGCCGATACGATCCAGCAGGCGGTCGATGCGATGTCGGTATGTGTCGTGCTTGAGGCAGAGCATCTCTGCATGACGATGCGAGGCATCAGAAAGCCGGGCAGTAAGACTGTAACCTCGGCGATGCGCGGCGGATGCCGTTCGGACGCAAGGACCCGCTCCGAGGCGCTCGCGCTCATCAACCGTCCGCGGAATACCCTGTGATCGGAGATGAATGTGGCATGCCGGAAAACAAGATGAGAACAACCTGGACCCTCAGAGGCAGAACGCTCGACTACGGTAAGAAGATCCTGTTGATGGGCATCTTAAATGTCACACCGGATTCTTTTTCCGACGGCGGAAATTTTTATACGCCGGAGAATGCCCTTGTTCAGGCAAAAGCACTTGTAGAGGACGGCGCGGATATCCTTGACATCGGTGCAGAGTCCACACGCCCGGGATCCGAGAAGATCTCGGCGGATGAGGAGCTTTCGCGCCTGATCCCGGCTCTCCGTATCATCAGAGAAGCGGTCGATGTACCGATTTCAATCGATACTTATAAGAGTAAGACCGCAAGGGAAGCCCTAAAGTTCGGCGCGGACATCATCAACGATGTCTGGGGACTGCTTTACGATCCGGATATGGCGGAGGTCGTTGCCGAATCCGGCGCCGGTGTGGTCGTCATGGCCAATTACTTCGATGAGAGGATATTCAAAAGATCCGGCGACATCGTCGATGACTGCCTTGCTTATTTTGAAAAGAGCCGGAAAGCCGCTGAAAATGCGGGGATCGCGGAAGAGAAGATCCTCTACGATCCGGGCATCGGCTTCGGTACGAATACCGAGGAATCCATCAAACTGATCCGCTCTATCGGAAAGATCCAGAAAGAGGGATACCCGCTTCTGATCGGTCCTTCGAGAAAGCGCTTCGTCGGCGAAGTATTAAATGGTGCTCCTGCACTCGAAAGAGACGCGGCAACAGCGGCTGTTTCGCTGTTCTGTCAGGATCAGGCGGCGGCCTGTGTCCGTGTGCATAACGTATTTGAGACATCTTCGGCACTTGCGATGCACCTCGCGCTTAAGGGAGAATGAAATGGATAAGATCGTTCTGAAAAACATGCGCTTTATCAGCCACTCCGGAGTGCTTCCCGAAGAGAAGGAAAACGGACAGGAGTTTGTAATCACCTTAACTCTCGAAGTGAAGGATATACCTGCCTGCCGGACGGACATACTTGATGACACCGTGAACTATGCAGCCGTATTCGCACTCGTGAAGGACTATGTCGAGAACGTATCGTGCGACCTGATCGAGTACATGGCCGGGAGCATCATAAGCAGGGTCATGAGTGCTTTTTCCACGGTGGAGAGAATCACCTGCGAGATCCAGAAACCTAAGGCGCCGATCGACGGCGAATTTGACTATATGAGCGTTATCATCAAGAGGTCTAGGACAGAATGGGAGACAGAAAAATGAGTGAAGCATATCTTTCTTTAGGAAGCAACATGGGAGACAGGCTGGATAATCTTGCCCGCGCGGTAGCACTTCTTGACCGGCAGGATGGAAGTGTGACGGTCGTTCAGGTCTCGCCGGTATTTGAGACGAAGCCGGTCGGATATAAGGAACAGGATGATTTCCTTAATATCTGCGTGAAGGTCGAGACGACACTTGAGCCGCTCTCGTTGCTGTCGCTTTGTAACCGCATCGAGGAAGCGCTTCACAGGGAGAGAAAGATCCGGTTCGGTCCGAGGACGATCGATGTGGACATTCTGACCTATGATGATCTTCAGATGACGACACAGCGCCTGACGATCCCGCATCCGAGAATGAAGGAGAGAGCCTTCGTCCAGGTGCCGCTCCTTTACATGAACGGGGCCAACAAAGTGCCCGAGGAATGGGCGGAAGAAGTGCGTTTCTACGGGGTCCTTCCGAAGGTCGCAGTTGAATGAAAAGGGAAAACCGATATAATAGAGATATTCAGTTCCGTAACTCAAGTGGAGGTAAGAAATGAACGAACAGGAGAATAAGAAGGTCAATCCGGCTCCGGCGGCAGGTCCGTCCAACGGCCAGCCCTCGAATGGCCAGCAGGCCCCGAGAAATAACGGTAACCGCAACAGAAGAAGAAAGCCGAACAACTATAACGGCGGAAACCGTGAGCGGAACAATAACAATAATAACTATAACCGTAATAACAATAACCGTTCCGGCGGTGAAGGTAACCAGAACCGCGAACGCCGTCAGGACAACCGTGACGACAAGCGTCAGGAGAATAGAGAGAGAGCCGGTAACGGTTCCGAGAAGAGAGAGAACCGTCAGAGAAACCACGGCCGGAACAATGCTGACCATCGCGAGGGCAGGGAGCAGAAGAACTGGAACCGCCGTCGTCCTGCAGAGGAGACCGTAGAGGATATCCGTAAGGATAACGAGCGTATCGAGAAGGACATCTGGCTTGAAATTGCCAGCATCCACTCGGTGAAACTGGACTGATATTTGATATAATAGAAATGACGATCAAGGAGGAGAAAGCGCGAATGAAGGGTTTGTTTGTAACCTTCGAAGGAATAGACGGTTGCGGTAAGACGACCCAGATCGAGCTTCTCTCGAAAGATCTTTCGGAAGCCGGGATCCCCTATGTTCTGATACGTGAACCGGGCGGAACTGCAATCGGCGAGAAGATCCGGACCATCCTTCTCGATAAGGCAAACACCGGGATGGATGAACGTACTGAGCTTCTGCTTTATGAGGCAGCCCGTGCGCAGATCGTCAGGGAGAAGATCCTTCCGGAATTAGAAGACGGGAAGGTCGTCATCTGCGACCGTTTCTTCGACTCGACCGTAGCCTATCAGGGTTACGCCAGAGGCCTGAATCTGGAAGATATCGATTTTCTGAATAGCTGGAGTGCGGCCGGGATCAAGCCCGACATCACGTTCCTTCTGGATCTCGATGAGAAGACGGCATATGCGCGCCGTCACGGCAGATCCGATGAGGAAGACCGTCTGGAGGCAGAGGGACTTTCCTTCATGAAGAGAGTGCGCGACGGATATCTCGCGCGGAGCAAGGGTGAACCGAGATTTAAGGTGATCCCTGCGACACAGACACCGGAGCAGATCTACAAGCAGATCCGAGAAACTGTCTGGGAGGTACTTGGGAAATGAAATTAGTATTTGCAATCGTACATGACGAGGATACGCCCCGTCTGATGGCTGAACTGAATAAAGCAGGTTTCCGTGTGACAAAGCTGAATTCTTCCGGCGGATTCCTCCGTTCCGGTAACACGACACTGATGATCGTTGTTGAGACTGATAAACAGCAGGAAGTTCTGGATCTGATCCGTAAGTATTCTTCTTCCAGAAAGTCTGCGATCAATTCCACGATGGCTCCGTCCCCGATGGGTGGTGAGTGTATGCCGTATCCCGTGGATGTTACGGTCGGCGGTGCAACGGTTTTCGTCGTGAACGTAGAACAGTTTGAAAAGATGTGACATATGGCTTTTTCAGAACTGATCGGACAAAATCAAGCAAAACAGCGCCTCGGAGTGGCCCTTACCGGCGAACCGGGGCACGCTTTTTTATTGGTCGGACCTTCCGGCATCGGCAAAAAGACCCTCGCAAGAGAGTTTGCGAAGGGCCTTCTCTGCGCACACCCGACAGCGGACGGTGCCTGCGGAACATGCCCGAACTGCCACTATATGCAGGCAGGTACACATCCGGACTATAAGGAACTCCTTCTTCCTGCCGGAGAGAAAAACATCAAGGTTGCGGACGTCAGATCCAAGATCCTTTCCGATGTCGGGATCATGTCCCAGATTGCAGACAGAAAGGTCTATCTGATCGATGCCGACGGACTTGCCGAGGAAGGACAGAATGCACTTCTGAAGACGCTCGAGGAGCCGCCGAAGCATGTCGTATTCCTTCTGACAGTATCCGATGAATCGAAACTTCTGCCGACGATCCTGTCGCGAACCGTATCGATCCGTCTTCTGCCGAATACGGAAGAAGAGGTTAAGAAAGTGCTTTTGGAGCGGAATCCCGATATTCAGCCGCAGGAAGCAGAACTTTTTGCACGGTTTTCAGGCGGTGTGATCGGATATGCGCTAGGTCTTGCCGAGAGCAACTGGCTCGTCAATGACTGGGAAGAGGTCACGGACCTGATCCTCCGTATTCCGGAGATCTCAAGAACAGAGCTTCTTACAGACGTGTACACGTTCTTCGATGAGGAGAAAGAACACTTCCGCGATATCCTTTCACTCATGAGCATGGTCTATGACGAGATGGCTATCTGCGCGACCGATGCGAGTTCGGTCTGCTTGCACGGGGAAGCGAAAAAAGATAAGATGGTCTCTGTGATTAAGAAATATAAGCTCGACGTCCAGAAGATCGGCAAGTGTAATGCGATCCTCACGACGGCGGCAAAAGCACATAAATCGAATGGAAACTTTGAAATGATCGTGTGCCGTATGCTTCTGGCACTTAAAAAGGAGAATAGTAATGGCTAAAGTTGTAAATCTGCGCTTCCATGACGCAGGAAAGCCGTACCGCTTTCTTGCCGGTGACCTTAAACTCAAGGTCGGTGACGCAGTTATGGTAAATACTGCACTCGGACAGGACATCGCGTTCGTCGTTGATGAACCTTTTGACCTTCCCGAGGAAAAAGTCGATGAGACGATCCTTCCCGTACTTCGCTACGCGAATGAGAAGGAGATGGAGCATTACCAGGAGAAGAAAGAACGGGAGAAGAGTGCTTTTTACAAATGCTTAGAGCTCATTGAGAAACGTGAACTGCCGATGACACTTGTCGAGGCGGTCTATTCCTTTGACGGCAGAAAGCTTACCTTCTACTTTACGGCCGACAAGCGCGTCGATTTCCGTGAACTCGTCAAGGATCTTACCTCCTGCTTCAGAACGCGTATCGAGCTCCGCCAGATCGGTTCCCGTGAACAGGCGAAGATGGTCGGAGGTCTCGGCATCTGTGGACGTGAGCTCTGCTGCTGTTCGTATCTCGACCAGTTCCTTCCGGTGACGATCCGTATGGCGAAGGATCAGGGCCTGTCGATGAACCCGACAAAGCTTACAGGTACCTGCGGACGTCTGATGTGCTGCCTTTCTTACGAGCAGGCGGCGTACGAAGACGCGAACAAGCGCGTGCCGAAGGTCGGAAAGAAGGTCAAGACTCCGGACGGCATCGGTGTCGTTATCTACTCGGATCTTCTGAAGGAAAAGGTTACTGTCCGCTTCGAAAAAGAAGAGGAGACGGAAATGCAGATCTACGACGCGGCTGATGTCTCGCTTCTGAATCCGCCGCAGCCGCAGTGCAAACAGGACTGCCCGAAGAAGAAACAGCAGCCTGAAAAGCACCAGGGTGATTCTGCAGAGAAATAGACGCGCATATTTTTTACAGTTTCTTAATTTACAAAATGTAAAAAGTAGTGTTTAATGAATTCGTAGACCAGATAAAGGAGGACAAATAATATGGCATATGTAATTTCTGATGCATGTCTGTCTTGTGGTTCCTGCGAGGGTGAGTGCCCGGTAGGTGCAATCGCTCAGGGCGACGGCAAGTACGAGATCAATGCAGACCTCTGTCTTGAGTGTGGTTCTTGCGAAGCTGCTTGCCCGGCTGGCGCAATTTCTCAGGGCTGATCGTGCATATATGATGTAAATCGAGGGATCTGTTCCTCTTTCGGGGAGCAGATCCTTTTTACGTGAGAAGGAAACTACGTGGCAGAATTTGATGCGACAACTGAATCCATGGAGGATCTCGGAAGAAACGGCTTCCGTCTGATCCAGCGAAAGGACGGCTTCCGCTTCGGGGAAGATACCGTTCTTCTTTCGTGGTTCACAGCAGAGAACCTGAGGATCAGAAAAGCACGTCCTGTACGCGTTCTCGAACTCGGGACGAACTGCGGTGCCGGATCGGTCCTTCTTGCTGCGAGAAGATCTGACCTTCAGATCGACGGGATCGAGCGCCAGGAAGGAGCTGCAGAGGTGTTTAAAAGAAACATCGTACTCAATGGCATATCTTCCCGCGTACGCGGATTTCAGGCCGATCTTCGGGACCTTCCGGGCGAGGAGATCCCCGGCAACTGTTATGACGCAGTCTTCATGAACCCGCCGTACAGAAAAGAGGAAGAAGGCCCGGTCACTTCGACAGACCGCCACAGCAGGGAACTTCTCGAAGCCAGATTCGCGATGCACGGAAGCGTCGATGAATTTCTCATCTGCGCTAAGAAGATGCTCGCCTCGGGCGGTGATCTTTTTATCGTCGACCGTGCCAAAGACTTTTCGCAGGTCATGAAGACCTGTATGGAACTGAACCTGATCCCGAAAAGGATCACGTTCGTTCATCCGTTTTCAGACAGGGAAGCGACTCTCTTTCTTCTGTCTGCCAAGAAGGGCGGAAAGATGACCGGGACTGTCATTACTCCGCCGCTCATCCTGCGGGATGAAAACCGTGAATACACACCTCAACTGAAGAAGATTTATAGTGAGGATACCTGATATATGCTGTACTTAGTCGGAACACCAATCGGAAATATGCAGGACCTTTCGCCACGCGCGATCGAGGTCTTAAGCCATGTCGACCTTGTGGCCTGTGAAGATACCAGAAGAACGGGACTTCTTCTTTCCCACTTCGGAATCTCGGCGAAGCTGATGAGTTACCATGAACATAACAAGGCTGCGGCGGGAAGTAAGATCATCGCCCGATTAAAGGAAGGCGCGGAGATCGCGCTCGTATCGGACGCCGGCATGCCGAGTATCTCGGATCCTGGTGAAGACCTGGTAAAACTCTGTATCGAGGAAGGCGTTGACGTTACCGCCATACCCGGACCGGTCGCCGGAATCACGGCACTTGTGCTTTCCGGAATGGATACGCGGCACTACTACTTCGAAGGATTTCTCCCTGTCGAGACGAAGGAACGGAAAGAACGTCTTGCAGTTGTTTCTGAGACTTCTGTGACGACGATCCTGTATGAAGCACCGCACCGGCTTCTGAAGACACTTTCTGACCTGGAACAGGCGGGAATGGGAGAGCGGAGGATCGCTTCCTGCCGTGAACTGACGAAGAAGTACGAAGAGGTGATCCGAGGTACAGTAAAAGAAGTGACCGCTCATTTTGAGGAAGTCCCGCCAAAGGGAGAATTCGTTCTGATCCTCGAAGGAGCCCCGAAAAATGATGCGAAACCGAAGCTTTCTCCCGAAGAACGCCGAAATGTCATTTTAGATTTAGAAAGTAAGGGATTATCTACAAAAGATATTGCAAAAACCCTCGCTTTAGAGTGGGGGGAGAGCAAAAAGGCTCTGTACGATGAGGTCGTTGCAATGATAAAATGATATAGATAGTCTAGTTTAGGGGAGAATTTAGATGGTCGCCGACGATTCCGGTTTTGTTTCAGCTTTATACGACTCGACGATCAGTCTTGATCCGCAGCTTCTTGCCCAGGCGGACAGCCTGATGGAAAAAGTGGCGATGTGTACATTCGTAGTCTTCCCGAAAGAGAAGCGACTGTTCTTTTCCCGAGGTATGACGGATATTATCGGACCGGTTGCCGCAGAAGACATGCTCCTCGAAAACTTCCTCGAGTTTACAGATCCGACCGAGCAGAGAAATCTGAAAGTCCGCTATGAAGAGGCTTTCTATGATCTGGCTGCGGACAACCATAAAGTCGTTTCCTTCGAGCACAACATCATCTCCAGAACGGGTCACCTGTATCACGTGCGTGTGAACATGCAGGCCGTGAAGAAAGAGAATCATCTTCTGATCTTCGGCATGATGGAGGACTATACCAGCAGCTTCGGTGAGATCGTTTATGAGAAGCTTCTTTCCGACTCGATCGACGGCTATGTTTTCTGCTACGAAAGCGACACCGACTATGTCCGTTTCAATTCGTCCCTGGCGGAGCTTCTTGATTTTCCGACACACGATCTGAAACATGCGACGAAGGAGATCGGTAACCTTGTAAATCCGGAGGATTATTCCGCATTCCTATCCATCATGCAGGACGATAAAGAGAAGAAGGACAGATTCGGACTTGACTTCCGTATTCTCTCTCCGGTGCAGGGTGAAGTGTGGGTCCACTCCTGCGGCGTTTTCGACTTCACATCTCCGGACCAGAAGCACTATAAGATCGGTATTCTCGTAGATATTACTGACAAGAAAAAGATGAACTCTCTTCAGAGACTCATCATCGACGGTTCGGAAGCAATCACTTTTACCGCGGACATGAAGCGCGGTATCATCGAGTTCTCCCCGAACCTCAAGGATGCATTCCCGGATATGGAATTGAGGTATACCGGCGACATCATCCACCTCATGGCCGAAGAAGTCATCGAGGATGACAGAAAGCGTTTTATCGAGACATTTACTTACCTCGTGGACGAGGGAAAAGATACATTCTCTATCGAATTCCGTGTATGGGGAAATGACGATCAGATCCGCTGGCTCGCCAGCCGTGGTAAGACCGTCTATGACAGCAGCAAGCAGGCGCTCGTCATCATCGGTACGATCTTCGATCTTACCTCCATGAACGAGATGCGCGAGAACGTGGAGAAGAACTCTTCGCGTAACTCTCTGACCGGTCTTCTGGTACGTGACCGACTCATCTCGGATCTTGACGCCAAGATCCATGACAGAGATGTCCTGTCGGCGGCGGTCGTGCTGGTCGATATCAAGGACTTTCATGTATTCAATGACCGTTACGGAAGAGAGGCGGGTGACCGTCTTCTGGTCACGGTAGCGAAGAAACTCCGTGAGAGCCTCCCGAACGGCTGCGAACTGTACCATATCAATCTGGATGTATTCTGTATCCTGTGGAGCAATGCAACGCGTGTGCAGGTCGAGAACCACATGAAAGCGATCAAGGAAGAGATGAATGAACCTCTGACGGTCGACCGCAGTACTATATATGTATCCTTCTCGATGAGTGCTGCTCTTTTCCCGTCATGCGGAAATGTAGCCGAGGAGCTCCTCGTGAATGCCGAGATCACACTGCATAAGGTCAAGCAGGATCCTCGTCTTACATACTCGATCTATACGCCTCAATATAAGGTTGAACTCAAGGAGAGACTCGACTTCGAATTCCAGATCAGTAAGTCAGTAAGAGAAGGTAACCAGAACTTCCTTCTTTACTTCCAGCCTCTCGTGGATGCGAGATCCGAGCGTCTTGTCGGATGTGAGGCACTTCTCCGCTGGATGTCCCCACAGGGAAATCTCATCAGCCCCGAAAAGGTTATCGCCGCCGTTAATGCGACCGGCCAGATGAATATCGTCGGTGACTGGATCTTAAGAACGGCGATCAAGCAGTGCAAGACCTGGATCGATTCCGGCGTATCGGAAGACTTCTATGTACATATCAACGTTACTGCCGAGGATATGGCAAGGATCGACTTTGCCGACTATGTCATCGAGCTTCTGAATGAGTATGGCGTTCAGCCGAAGAACATCCTTCTTGAGATCACGGAGACCTCCTTAATGAAGAATCTCGCGATCTGCCGTCAGAACATGAGTAAACTCAGATCGAACGGTATCCGTATCGCCCTTGATGACTTCGGTACAGGATATTCTTCTTTCAACTATCTGCGTGAATTCCCGGTAGACGAGATCAAGATCGACCGTGCTTTCGTCGATCAGGATGACCGCTTCAACACGTCGTTCATTTCGGCTATCGTTCTTCTCACAAGAACTATCGGCATGACCGTATGCGTCGAGGGTATTGAGACCGCGCAGAAAGCATCCCGTATCCGCTCTCTCGGTGTTGATATCTTCCAGGGATATTACTTCGCAAGACCGCTGTCCCCGGAGGACTTTGAGAAGAAGTATTTCTCCGGCGCGAAGTTCCGTGCTTCCAAGGAAGAAGTGCAGGAGAGGACCAGACGCGGCGAGTAAGATCCCAGAAAACAGCAAAAGTCGCTGTTCATGTTACTTTTCCAAGTGATTTGAGCGACGTATTGAGCGAAAAACAGCAAAAGTCGCTGTTCATGTTACTTTTCGGGTGTTTTTAGCGACGAATTAAGCGAAAAATAGAAAAAGTCGCTGTTCACGTTACTTTTCATTCGTCTTGAGCAACGTTTACAGCGACTTGTATTATTATTCAGTTATTAGAGATTACTTCGCAACGATGTTTGCGAGTCTTCCCTTAACGTAGATGAACTTCACGATGGATCTCCCGGCGAGAGCAGTCTCGAGGTGACTGTCTTCCTTAACGATCTTCTCGACATCTTCCTGGGTTGCATCCGGAGCGATGTTGACCTTGAACTTCACCTGACCGTTGATCTGAACAGCGATCTCGATGGTATCCTTGACGAGCTTGCTCTCATCGCATACCGGCCATGCCTGGTTGAAGATGGAGTATTCGTTGCCCATTCTCTCCCAGAGCTCTTCAGTAAAGTGTGGAGCATACGGAGCATAGAGCAGAAGGAATGTCTCGACTGTAGATCTTAAGAGCGCATCGTTCTTGTTCGCAGATCCCTGATACTTGCCAATCGCGTTCAGGAGCTCCATGAGACGTGCGATGGAAGTATTGAACTGGAATCTCTCGGTATCTGTCGTTACAGCCTTGATTGTGTAGTTCAGGCTGTAAAGGAGAGCCTTGTCATCTTCGCTGAGGTCTGCCGGCAGAGCCTGACCCTTTTCGATGCCGGCTACTTCCTCGACGAGACGGTCGATACGGCCGGTGAACTTCACTATGGCCTGAAGTCCGCTTTCGCTCCACGGACCGCCATCTGTATATGCGAAACCGAATGCCAGATATGTTCTGAATACATCAGAACCATACTTCTGGATATACGGATCCGGTGCAACGGTGTTGCCTCTGGACTTACTCATTCTGTTTCCGTCAGGTCCGAGGATAATGCCCTGGTGAACGAGAGAAGTGAACGGCTCGTCAAAATCGAGGTAACCCATATCACGGAGTGCCTTACAGAAGAAACGTGTATAGAGAAGGTGCATCGCCGCGTGCTCCGGACCGCCGACGTACTTGTCGACCGGGCACATCTTATCGATGAGCTCTCTGTTGAAAGGTTCCTTATCGTTCTTGTTATCCGGGTAACGGAGCTGATACCAGGAAGAATCAACGAAGGTATCCATGGTATCCGGATCACGCTTGGCCGGAGCACCGCACTTCGGACAGGTCGTGTTCATGAACTCAGCACACTTTGCCAGCGGGGATTCTCCATCCGGACGGAATTCTACGTCGTAGGGGAGAAGTACCGGGAGCTGATCGTCCGGTACCGGAACGACACCGCACT
>CAMYWO010000017.1:0-36338 GCA_947302815.1 uncultured Clostridia bacterium
TCCTTTGGTCAGGAGAAGCTCGAAGAGAACTTCAAGACCATCATGGATGCGATCATCAAGGCTAAGCCTTCTGCCGCTAAGGGTCAGTATCTGAAGAACGTTTCCATCTGCTCTACCATGGGTCCCGGTATCCGTGTGAACGCAGCTAAGCTGTAAGGAATAGAACGTTCAGGGGGCGTATCCACTCCCTACTCGGAAAGCACTTTTCCGGGATGGATATCCTAACTTAATAAAATATCCACTGCTGAAGACAGCGGGAGAGCGATCGTAAACGTTAAGTCGTCCCGCCGAGGTGAGGAACCGTATTGAGTACTTGATACCCCTCGCGAAACAGCGTGGGGTATTTTAGTAATCAATATAAGGAGGTAAAAAGATCATGCCAAGTGAAAAGATTTTGGAAGCAAAGAAGAAGATCGTTGCTGATCTGGTTGCTGACTACAAAGAAGCACAGTCCTTTGTTTTCGTTGATGCTCGTGGTCTGACTGTAGAACAGGACACTGCTCTTCGTACAGAAATGCGTAAGAACGGCGTTAGCTACAAGGTAGTTAAGAACACGACACTGAATCTTGTCTTCAAGGAGCTCGGTATCGAAGGTCTGGACGAAATGTTCAAGGGTCCGACAGCTGTTGCTTATTCTAAGGAAGACATGATGGCACCTGCTAAGGTTAGCAAGAAGTTTGCTGATGATTTCGAGAAGCTCTCTATCAAGGGCGGAATCATCGAGGGCAAAGTCGCAACTGTTGCAGAGGTCGAGGCTCTCGCAGCTGTTCCGTCCAAGGATGTACTGCTCAGCCAGATCGTCTATGCATTGCTCTTCCCTATTACAAAGCTCGCTATGCTCACCAAGGCTGCTGCCGAAAAGCTCGAGTCTGAAGGTGGCGTAGCTGCTGCTCCGGCAGAAGAAGCTGCTCCGGCTGAGGAAGCAAAAGCTGAAGAGGCTCCGGCAGAAGAGGCTAAGGCTGAAGAAGCTGCGCCTGCAGAAGAGCCGGTCGCTGTTGCTGCAGAAGCAACAGAAACACCTGCTGAGTAATTTGCTCAGTACACTACTAGTTATGCCGCAAGGCGTTTATTGAAAAATTAATGGAGGAATATAAAAATGGCTAGTGAAAAAATTACTAAGCTTCTCGAAGAAATCAAGACACTGTCCGTTATGGAACTGTTCGAGCTCGAGAAGGGTATCGAAGAAGAATTTGGCGTATCCGCTGCTGCTGTAGCAGTTGCTGCTCCGGCTGGTGATGCTGGCGCTGCTGCTGGTGCTGCTGCTCAGACAGAGTTCACAGTAAACCTCAAGAGCGCTGGTGCTCAGAAGATCGCTGTTATCAAGGTTGTTCGTGAGCTCACAGGTCTCGGCCTGAAGGAAGCTAAGGAACTCGTTGACACAGCTCCGAAGGCTGTTAAAGAGAACGTTTCCAAGGAAGAGGCTGATGCAGCTGCTGCTAAGCTTCAGGAAGCTGGCGCTGAGGTTGAGATCAAGTAATCTTACCTCTTTCATCGCTTGTAAAAGAGTTCAAAAAGACTGTCTCTCCGGAGACAGTCTTTTTTACTCTGAAAAACAGTATCTCTTACGGAAATTATGCTTGACATAAGGCCTTTCTGCTGATACTATTTAATGGCGTCAAAAAACGCGAGAAAATGGCGGCATAGCTCAGTTGGCCAGAGCGTCCGGTTCATACCCGGCAGGTCGTAGGTTCGAATCCCACTGCCGCTACCATTTCTCGGCCCGTTGGTCAAGCGGCTAAGACAACGCCCTTTCACGGCGTAGACAGGAGTTCGATTCTCCTACGGGTCACCAGAAATGAAACCTCGGAACGGTTATCCGCTCCGGGGTTTTTTGTTACTCGAAAAGCACTGATGTCCCGTCCTTTCCTGTTTTTTGACATGACGTATTTTCCGTCTTTTCATTTGACATTTTTGTCCGTATAATGGGAGATGCGAACGAAACGTTTGCACTGGGGTAGAAAAATATCATTTGGAGGGAAATGTATGAAAAAGATCGTGGCATTGCTACTTTCGATTTCCATGATCGCCGGTATCGCGGTGGGATGTAAGAAATCGAAGGACACAACAGAGAGCACGACAGAGAGCTCGGTCGAGCAGTCTTCTGATGCATCGTCTTCAGAAACAGAATCGCAGACCGAAGCTTCACAGGAACCGGAGGGCACTAAGCCCGCGGATGATCCGGATGCCGGTACCCGCGCAACGACAGAAGTCACCGATGGTGCGTATGTCATGGATGAGGCGTTTACGAACCCGGATGAATTTAAGTGGAACACCTACACAGAGTCCGGCGGAGACTGGGAGGTTGCCTGTGAGGACGGCGAGATGGTCGTAAAGATCAAGTCCACAGGTTCGCTGGAGTATGCCTGCCAGCTGTATTTTGACGGTATTTCGCTTCTTGAGAACTGCAAATACCAGTTCGACTTCGATATCAAGAGCGATAAGGCCAGAACCTTTGAGTGGAGATTCCAGCTCAACGGCGGTGACTATCACGCATATGCCGGCCAGCAGAAGGTAGAACTCGGCACATCCTGGAAACATGTCAGTGAAGAGTTCACTATGGCTGAGAAGGGCGACCGCGCACCGAGATTCTGCTTTAACCTCGGTAACGACGGATCGATCACAGATGCTCATACCATCTATATCGATAACGTAACACTGAAGATCGTTGACTGTTCTCAGGCTGTAAAGCTCGATAACGGTCCGGCTGCCAACCCGGTATCCCTGAACCAGACCGGTTACAAGCCGAAGGATCCGAAGGTATTCTTCGTCGACGGTACGATGAGTACATCCTTTAAGATCTACGACGCAAAGACCTATGAGGTCGTATACGAAGGCGAAGTTTCCGCTCCGTTTGCCAGCATCGGTACGGGAAGCGAGATCACCATGGGTGATTTTACCGCTTTCGAGAAGCCGGGCACATACTTCGTAAGCACGAACTCGTCCGGTAAGTCCTACACATTCACGATTGCTGAAGACGTTTATGACGATGCTCTCAAGGCTTCGATCCTGATGCTCTATACACAGCGCTGCGGATGTGAAGTGAAGTCGGATATCGGCGAAGAGTACGCAGATTTCGCACACCCGATCTGCCATACAGGTGAGGCTCTCATCTACGGCACAGATAAGAAGATCGATGTCAGCGGTGGCTGGCACGATGCCGGTGACTACGGCCGTTATGTAGTACCGGGTGCGAAGACCATCGCAGACCTCTTTATGACCTATCAGGACACCGGCTACAAGGCTGACGATCTGGGTATCCCGGAGAGCGGCAACGGTGTACCGGATATCCTCGACGAGGCAAGATATGAACTCGAGTGGATGTTTAAGATGCAGGCGGAAAACGGCGGTGTTTACCATAAGGTAACCTGCGACAACTTCCCGGCAACAGTAATGGCACATGAAGAGACCAACCAGCTTCTTGTCCTCCCGATCTCCACAACTGCGACAGGTGACTTTGCTGCAGTAATGGCAAAGGCTTCCGTAGTGTATAAGGATATCGATGCGGAGTTCGCGGCAAAGTGCCTCGAGGCTTCCAAGAAGGCATATGCTTACATGGAGGCAAACGCTGCGGCAGATACTACCGGATTCCTCAATCCTTCTGATGTATTCACGGGTGAATATCCGGATGCAGTCAATAAGGATGAATTCTTCTGGGCCGCCATCGAGCTTTACATCGCGACAGGCGAAGAGACCTATCTCGCGAAGGCAAAAGAACTGTACTCCGACAGTATGGAACTCGGCCTCGGCTGGATCGAGATGGCACTTTACGGTGTACACTCCTACCTGCGTACCGAGACATCCTTTAAGAAGGATGCAGAGTTCACAGAGCTTCTGAAGAAGCGTGTCATCGACGAAGCAACCAAGTCCATGGAGCTTGCGAAGAAGGACGGCTACTACAACAGCATGTGCGACAACTATCCGTGGGGCAGTAACCTGACTGTTTCGAACAACGGTATCCTCTACAACCTGGCATACCTGCTGTCCGACAACAAGGAGTTCAGAGATCTGTGCTTCTTCCAGGTCGACTACATCATGGGCATGAACGTTACCGGGTACAGCTTCCTGACCGGATTCGGCACAAATGCTGCGGAGCACCCGCACCACAGACCTTCCCAGGCGCAGGGACATCCGGTTCCGGGTATGGTCGTCGGCGGTCCGAACGGTGAGCCTGCAGATCCGTACGCGATCAGTGCTCTCGATGGAAAAGCACCGGCACGCTGCTACTGCGATAACGATACAGCTTACTCGATCAACGAGGTTGCGATCTACTGGAATTCTCCGTTCATCTACATCCTCGCGGCAAAAGCAGCGAAGTAAGAGCTGACTGAGTTAAAAGAAGAAAGCGGGGACTGTCTCATCTTTGAGACAGTCCCTTTTCTTATGCCGTCCGATGAAGGAAAAGTGCTTTTCGCAAAATTAGTAGAAAAATGTAAAAGTATTTGAATTCGAACAGTGTTTGTTTCTTTCTTTGTTGAGAACGATATGTACCATTGCTATAATGAAGTTGTATTGGCAGATGTCTTACCGGAAAAGCCGAGGGGTCGGCTAGGGGGTAGAGGGTATGACAGACAGCATAAATAAGAATCAAAGACTCGATGGCCGGAGGATGCTGGAGATTCTGCTCCTTTGTTCCTTTGGCATTCTGGTGAATATACTGTTATCGGACATAAGCGGAAAGCTGGGGCTTCCGTTCTATTTAGATGCCATCGGCACCGTCTTTGCGGCTGCGATCGGCGGCTCACTTCCCGGCATTATCGTCGGACTGACCACGAATCTCCTCAAATCCATATCAGACTGGCCGTCCATCTACTACGGCACGCTGAATGTCATGATCGCTGTCGCGACCGCGATGTTCACAAGAGGCGGCTTTAAGAAAAAACATATCATCCCGATGATCTTTACGCTGGCGGCGATCGGCGGATTTCTCGGATCAATCCTGACATGGAGCCTCTTCGGCTTTGCAGGAGAAGGCATCACCGCAAACCTGGCCACATGGCTCCACGATCATGTCTACCAGAGTAAATTTCTCTCGCAGATCACCGCGGACTTCTGCATCGACCTCGGAGATAAGGCAATCACGGTTGTCGTCGCGTTCCTCGGGTATCTGGTCATTCCGAAAGCTGTGATACAGGATATGCATATCCACGGCTGGCGCCAGAAGCCGCTGAATATAAGGGAACTCCGCACGATCAACCGGACGAAGGTCCGTCAGATGTCACTGCGCTCGAAGCTCCTGCTTCTGGTATCGGTGGCGGTCACGGTCATCGCGGTCGTGGCGATCGGTATCGGCTACTATCTTTTCCGCGAGACGACGATCCGCGACCACACGGAGTTTGCGCGGGGCATCGTCAAGTACCAGAGCGACTGTATCGATCCGGACATGATCGACACGTATCTCGAGCAGGGGGAGAATGCACCCGGCTATAAGGAGGTTGCGGAGCAGCTTCGCCTGACATTCATCAGTTCGGACAATATCCGGTTCATGTATGTGTACCGGGTCGAGGAGGACGGCTGCCATGTCGTATTCGATATGGATACCGAGGATGTAAGAGCCGATAAGGTAGGATCCGTCATCCGTTTCCCGGAAGATATCAAGAACCATCTGTCCGACTTTCTTGCGGGTCGTGAGGTCGAGCCGAATATCAGTAATGACAGCCGCTACGGATGGCTTCTGAATATCTATGAACCGATTTTCGACAGCAACGGAAGGTGCGTCTGCTATTCCTGCGTCGATATCTCGATGAACCAGTTAAACGACATCACACACGCGTACCTGGCCAAGGAGATCGCGCTGTTCCTCGGTGTGTTCATCATGGTACTCTGCGCGGGTGTATGGCTCGCCGACTACCACATCATCTACCCGTTGAACTCGATGTCCCACGGTGCAAGTTCTTTTGTATATACATCGACGGACGAGAGAAATAAGAGTGTCGAAAGGATCAAGTCGCTCGATATTCATACGGGTGATGAGATCGAGAATCTCTACTACGCATACGCGCATACGACGGAAGAGAGTATGCAGTATCTGTCGGATATCAGGAAGAAATCGAAGCAGATCGATAAGCTGCAGGGCGGCCTCCTCATGGTGCTTGCGGATATCATCGAGAGCCGCGATAAGTGTACGGGCGACCACATCCGGAAGACTGCGGAGTATTCGAGGATCATTCTTCTGAAGCTTCGCGAGAAGGGCGAGTTTAAGGATATCCTGACCGATGAATACATCAATAACGTGGTTCGCGCCGCACCGCTTCATGATATCGGCAAGATCAATATCCCGGATGCGATCCTGAATAAGGATTCGCGCCTGACGGACGAGGAATACGAGATCATGAAGGGCCACGCCTACGCGGGCTATGAGATCATCGAAAAGGCGATCGCAAACCTCGAGGACATCGGTTATCTTGAGCAGGCCAAGCAGATGGCGCATTACCATCACGAGAAGTGGGACGGCTCGGGCTATCCGGATCACCTGACGGGTGAGAATATCCCGCTGTCGGCACGTGTCATGGCTGTCGCGGATGTCTTTGACGCACTTCTGTCCAAGAGAAGTTATAAAGAGCCGTTCACGTTCGAGAAGGCGACTTCGATCATCGTCGAGGGTTCCGGCAAGCACTTCGACCCGAAGGTCGTTGAGGCTTTTGTAGAGGCGGAAGAAGAGATCCGCGAGATCAGTAAGAAGTTCTATAACTGATCTTTCATCCGCTATTTCGCGAAAAGCACTTCTTCAGGCTTCTGTCTGCTTGTGTTATCCTGTTGGAAGAGTGGGACGAAGAAGGGAAAAGAAGACATGAAAAAGAAAGTGACGGCGCTTCTTATGGCGCTAGCGCTGACGGTGTCTGTGTGCGCCTGCAGCAAGGATAAGACAAAGGAAACGGAAAAGAAGCTGAAGCAGACGACGGAAGAAACAGAGGATGATTTCGACGAGCAGATCGGCGAAAACGCCGTCATCAAAGACCTCGAGAATCATGGTTTTACAGTAAAGAAAAATCCGGCAGTCGGCTACGCACAGAGCCTGGACGGCTATCAGAAGGGCTTTGATGCAGAAACATCTGACGGATCCGAACACTACTGCTACCGCATCTATGACAGCAAGGACAAGATCGACGAGCTCGATAAACAGGGACTTCCGTTTGAGGCGAACGGACGGGTACGCATCTGTTTCGGCGGTATCATCTGGCACTATGCGACAGATGAGAAAAAAGGTGAATTCCAGTATATCGTCATGAACCCGGAGACCTTCCAGGTCCTCTACTACATGGGACCGACGGACAAGGGAACACGTTCGAACTGTTATGCCTTTGAGATGGGGCTGATCCCGCAGAACTCTGTCACGGTCCCCTTTGAGGACGATCCGGAGTATCCGGAGGGCAAGGGTCTGACCAAGACGCCGGACGATGCCCCGCAGGTCCCGCTTGAAAATGATAAAGCCGCCGCTGTCATGGAGGATGCGCATAAGGAAGGAAACATCGTGATCACACTTCCCGCGGTCGGATTGAATATCAGCAAAGTGCTTTCGGGCAGGGCGAAAGGCTTTATGCTCCTCGGCGAATACGGTGAATATGAGAACGACCTGATCGTCTACGCCGAAACGGACACACCGGATACCGACAGTACTTTCAAGCAGCTCCAGAAAGAACTCGAAGACGATGGAGAGGTCTATACTTTTGAGAAAAGAGGAAACTGCCAGTACGGGGCGAACCCGCAGAGCACCGTGCCGGATATCATCATCTTTGATATGGAGACCGGCTATTATCTGAAACTGATCACTGTATCGGACAGCCGCGCCGCCAAGCTTATTTCAGCCCTCGGATTTGACATCTGAAAAAGGACCGGATCCTCAGGGGCAGGTGCTTTTTCCGGGGAAAACAAAGTTTGTACAATGTGCCGAAGAACGCTCTCTTTGTAAAAGGGAGCGTTTTCAGTATAATGTGGGTGTGGCCGCCGGTGCCTCGTAAAAGAGGAGAATAGGGAATCCGGTGAAAATCCGGACGCAGCCCCCACTACTGTAACCCGGTACGAGGTCCAGATAAAGTCATTGGCCGTAAGGCTGAGAAGGCGATGGACTGAGGTGAAACGGGTAAGCCAGGAGACCTGCCGGCGAGTTTTTTGTTTTTAGTTCTTTTCGGGGATGGGAAAGGGACAGAAATGGAGATTTCGGTATGAAAAAGACATGGAAGGCGATCGCGCTTGCGCTGACGCTGGCTATTTGTGTCGCCTCTCTGGGCGGATGCAAGAAGTCCGAGAGCAAGACGACAACAACTGCTGAGGAGACCAAGGCAGGAACTCAGTATCCGCTGGAGATCACTGACGGATATGGCTCGAAGGTAACAATCAATGAAGAGCCGAAGAAGATCGTAACCTGCAGCCCGGCGATGACGGAGCTCGTATTCTCTCTCGGCAAGGGTGACTGCCTCGTAGGACGCACATCCCTCTGCAACTATCCGGCAGAAGCAGAGAAGGTAAAGGTAGTACTCGAGGATCTGTACACACCGAATCTGGAGACGATCGTTGCTGCTCAGGCAGATATCGTTCTCGTAGATTCCATGATTTCCCAGGACAACTATAACGAGCTTAAGAAGCTCGGCTGCACAGTTGTTTCCTTCAACGACGAGCTGAAGGTCGATGGCGTTTACACACGTATCGAGAAGCTCGGTCAGATCCTGAATGCTTCCGAGCAGGCGGATAAGGTCATTTCCGATATGAAGGCCAAGATCGATTCCGTAAGCAACGCGCTCAAGGACAACAAGATGAAGCCGACAGTTTATTATGTAGTCGGCTTCGGAGAAGGCGGAGACTATACAGCTACCGGCGACACATTCATTAACGATATCCTCGAAAAAGCAGGTGTCGATAACGTTGCGAAGTCTGCGAACAACTGGTCCTATAACGTAGAGGATCTGGTTTCTCAGGATCCGAACATCATCATCATCCCGTCATGGGCTGACGGCACATTCCAGACTACCGCTCCTTACTCTGAACTGACAGCAGTTAAGGAAGGCAACGTAATCGTTCTGGACAGCACAGATACACTGGACCGTCAGTGCGCAAGAAACGCAGATGCAATCGAGATGCTGGCGAAGCTGGTATTCCCGGAGTGCTTCGAGGCTGAAAAAGCAGCGTAATTGATCCTTGCCGGCTATATGCCGGATATGATGGAAGCAGTTTATGAAAAAAGAACCGCTTAGAAAAACAACATTGACATTGACCGGAGGGAGCTTACTGCTCCTTCTGGTCATTGTTGTTATTTGGGCGTCGGCAGTAGGCGCTGTATCCGTGCCTTTTTCACAGAGCGCGAGGATCGTCTTTGCCAAACTCCCGTTCGTGAATAAGGATAAACTCCTTGAAGGGATCCCGAGAGCGAACAAACTGATCATCTGGGATATCCGTCTGCCGCGTGTGCTCCTTGCGGGACTCGTGGGCGGAGGACTTGCTGCGGCAGGAGTCGTCATGCAGGCCCTGTTCCGGAACCCGCTGGCGGATCCGCAGGTGCTGGGCATCTCATCCGGCGCGGCCTTTGGCGCGGCGATCGCGATCGCATTCGGCATCTCATTCTCGGTACTGGGGATCAGCAGCATCTGGATGTGTGCCTTCATCGGCGCGATGCTCACGATGCTTCTGGTATTCCGCGTGGCGCGTATCGCGACATCACGCTCAGTTACAGGGATCCTGCTGGCCGGTATCGCCTGTTCGTCGATGCTGACGGCGGCGATCACACTCCTGATGATGAAGAAGAGAGACCGCCTCGAGCGCATCTATCTGTGGATGCTCGGAAGCTTCTCAGCTGCCTCGTGGATCAAGGTCGCCTTTATGGCGATCGTACTTGTAGGCGCCGTGCTTTGCTTTACGGTCCTCGGAAGAGATCTCGATCTTTTAAGCTTCGGTGACCATGAGGCACAGAGCATGGGTGTATCCGTCAGGCGCACCCGCACGATCGCAGTGGTCGCGACGTCCCTTCTTGTTGCCGCATCTGTCTCGGTCAGCGGCATCATCGGATTTGTCAGCCTGATCATCCCGCATATCATGAGGCTCCTCGTCGGTCCGAAGAACCGGCGTCTGATCCCGCTGTCGCTTCTTGGCGGTGCGATCTTCATGATCATCTGTGACCTGATCTCCCGTACGGCCGCGCCGCCGTCAGAGATCGCCGTAGGTGCGATCACTCAGGTAACGGGCGCACCGTTCTTCCTCTACCTTCTGTGGAAAGAAAGAAGAAGGGAGGAGCGTGACTGATGGAAAAAGAGATCCTTAACACGGGTATCGAGGCAAAAAACCTCTCGTATCAGCCCGCAAGCGCCAAGGTCCCGATCCTGTCGGATGTCTCGTATGAGTTTGCCGAAGGGCATATGACCGCTCTTCTCGGACCGAACGGCTCGGGCAAGACGACGCTTCTCAGGCATATCCTTTCCCAGATCAAGTGCCCCGAGGGCGCTGTCCTGATCGACGGTAAGGACGCATCTTCCTACGCACCGAAGGAGCGAAGCCGGAAGATCGCGTGGGTGCCGCAGAGCAGCAGCGGGGAGAGTGCATTTACCGTAGAAGAAGTCGTCCTTATGGCGCGCTACCCGTATAAGGGAACCTGGGATGGCGATTCGAAAGATGACCTGGCCATCGCGGAAGATGCGATGCGGGCCGTGGGTGTGCTTGACCTTGCCAAAAGAAACTTCACATCGCTTTCGGGCGGCGAGCGCCAGCGCACACTGATCGCGAGATCCCTCGCGCAGACCACACCGTGGATCCTCCTCGACGAACCGACGTCGAACCTCGACATCAAGCATCAGATCGGCATCATGGACCTGCTGCATAAGAAGGTCGAAGAAGGAAACTTAAGCGTCATCGTCGTCATGCACGACTTTAACATGGTCGAAAGATACTGCGACCGGGCGATCCTGCTCCGTGAGGGAAAGGTCATCGCCAAGGGGGAAAAGGACGAGGTCCTCACCCCGGAACTTCTTACTTCAGTATATGAGGTCGGCTTTGATATAATGGAGAAAGACGGAAGAAGACTTTTCTTCGCCAAAGATGTGAAGTGAGGGACGGCACATGGAATTGATCACCAAGGCAGATAACTTCGAGGAGTACCTCGAGGTCAGCGAATATATCAATCACAATAACGTTAAGGTCATCATCGTGATGAATTACCTGATGGAGAAGATTTTCAAGGACATGAACGATGGCGAGAAGATGGGCTATCTCGATCCGGAGATCGAGTTCGCATCCCGCGCATTTGAGTTCGTAAGAGACGAGATCTCCCACAGTAACGATGCCGGCCGAAAAGAACTGTGCCTGAGAGCTTCGGATGTCCTCGACAAGAGAACGGGACTCTGCTTCGGAAAGTCCCATCTGCTCTGCGCACTCCTTCGTGCGGCGGGAATCCCGGCCGGGCTCTGCTACCAGTATCTCCGCCTGGATGAGAATGACGATAATTCGCCCCTGATCCTTCACGGGCTGAATGCTGTATACTTTGCCTCGGTCGGCCGCTGGGTCCGCCTCGATGCCAGAGGAAATAAAGAAGGTGTCGATGCGCAGTTCTCCATCGATGAGGAGAAGCTCGCATTCCCTGTACGCCCGGGTCTCGGCGAGACAGATCTTCCTTTTATCTTCCCGCGTCCGGATCACGGTGTGATCGGAGTACTCAAGCAGTATGAGACAGTGCAGGACGCGATGGCAAACCTGCCGACAAAGATCGCGGGCTCGTGCTGACGGATTTTTCCAACGGCAGCAAGTACACGTGATAAAGAAATAGTATCAGTGCTTTTACCGGAAAATCATGGAAACACTTGACGTAGGGCGGGTGAAGATGGTATTATTTCATTCGCTGATTAAGTAAATGGCGCCATAGCCAAGTGGTAAGGCAGAGGTCTGCAAAACCTTTATCCCCGGTTCAAATCCGGGTGGTGCCTCCAAATCAAAGGAGTTATCGGAAGATGACTCCTTTTTTTTATCTTTTCAGGTGACAGAAAAGTTAGTGGACAGAAATCCGGCCTGTGCTAGAATACAGGCGCAGTTACGGAAGCATCAAGAACAGAAAGAGTGAAAAAGATGGCAAACAAGAGATTGATCAGAACAATAAGCACAATACTTCTCGTCGCAACCGTCCTGAGCGGATGCTCGGGAAAGAAGAAAAATACTGACGGACAAAAAGCGGTGACGGGCCCGACGGCCGAGTCCGTGACTTCATCCGAGACCGGCGGGACTCCGACGCCGACACCTACACCGAAGCCGACGGATACCCCGACTCCGACACCCACGCCGAAGATCGAGAATATCAGCAACAACGAGGAAGGTCACTACACCTTCCAGCGACATGTTTTCGGCAGTGCCTATCTTGAGGAGTTCGGTGAGAAATACAGAGATGCGATGTATGCCTTCTGCGATGCGGTCTATAACGGAGAGGATACCTTTGACTGTCCGGACGAGGATATGTACAGCTGGTGCATCGGCCGTTTCTCGATGTTCTTCTGCCCGATCGCAAGCGCATACGTTACTAAGTATTCGCCCGAAGGCGGTCCGAGCTTTAAGGACGGAAAAGGGTATATCTACTACACGATCCCGAAGGACGAGTTCATGAAGAAGGAAAAGGAATTCGAAGAGCAGATCGTCCGGATCATCAACGACTGTGTCAGTGATGATTATACTGATTTTGAAAAAGCACTCGCACTCTATGAGTATATGTGCACGAACTATACCTATGACTATGACATGTACGAGCATATGAATGAGCGGACGGATGACCAGACCGGCTACCGATGCCTCGTTGAGAAGCATGGTATCTGCTGCGAGGTCGCGGCACTCTATAACTTCCTCCTTCTGCAGGTAGGCGTAGATTCGGAAGAGATGGGCGGTTTCGGAACCAGTGAAGGCCACTCGTGGGTATACGTCACGATCGACGGAAAGTCCTATCACATCGATGCTACCTGGGGACAGACTTGTGACAAGGTCCGCCTCGACTATTTCATGATGACAGATAAGATCCGTGAAGACCGTGATGACTTTAAGACCACGTCCCTCTCCATCGGCGCCCAGGGCGACCAGAGCAGAAAGTATCACGAGTTCTCCTCCACGGATGAGAAGTACCTGCCGCTGTGGGATAAGCTCTACGTCGGCATGGACAGGGAGACCCGGGAAGTCGTCTATGAAGATTACGACGGAAACATCGGCAGACTTTCCTACGGATCCGATGCGGCCGAAGAAGACCGGTCGGAGGTGTCACAGGAGACAGAGAAGGCGGCTTGACCTCGTTCTTATAAAGAAAAATTCTAAAAGCACTTTTAGAATATTCCATTTTTTTGAAAAGGTGCTATACTCGAGTTATACGGGAGGAGAGGGGTGTTTCTCTTCCCGCAAATAAACCAAAATGCATATTATAGGAGGGTATTATGGCTGTTGGTTCTTTAGTTTGTGGTATTCTTGCACTGGTATTCGGTCTTATCGCACCGATTGGCTGGGTAGGCGCTGTTCTTGGTGTAATCGGCATTATTCTTGCTGTTCAGGGTAAGAAGAAGCAGCCGGAAAAGGCAAGCCTTTGCACAGCCGGCCTGGTTCTTTCCATCATTGGCCTGGTTATCGGCGTTATCTTCTACCTCGCATGTGTAGCATGTGTTAAGGGAACGAAGGATGCCATTGATGATGCAGTAAGCTCTGCACTTGCAGGTTCCTGATCTTAAGTAATCCGGAAAACGAAGCTCCTGCCGAAATCCGGCAGGAGCTTTTTCTTTTTCGGGGAAAAAGTGTAAAATACACATTATGCATGTATACTTTCATTTGTTTGGACTGAATATTCCGGCGTATGGCACCATGATCGCTACCGGCGTGCTGCTTGCCAATCTCATCGCGTACTTCCTGATCAAGCGTGACGGAAAGACTTTTGATGATCTGCTCCTAGTCGAAGCATATGCGATCCTCGGTGGCTTTGTCGGTGCGAAACTCCTCTATATCCTGGTCTCCATTCCCTCTATCGACTTCCGCAGACTGGGGGATCTTTCGTATGTCAATGACCTGATCCGCGGAGGCTTTGTTTTCTATGGCGGACTGATCGGAGGCGTGCTGGGTATCCTTATCGGAAAGAAGATTCACCATTATGATGTCGCTTACTTCGCAAAGAGGATCGTCTTTCTGGTCCCGTTCTGTCACGCATTTGGCCGGATCGGATGCTTCATGGCAGGATGCTGCTATGGCGTCGAGTATCACGGCCCATGTCATGTCGTTTTTCCTGAGGATTCTTTTGCGATCCCGGGAGTTCCGCTGTTTCCGATTCAAATGGTAGAGGCAATCAGCCTGTTTCTGATATCTCTTCTTCTTTTTATCCTGATGGTCAAATTCCATTCCCGTTTCACGGTGGAAATCTATATTGCCGTCTATGCCTGTCTCAGATTTGTTCTCGAGAGATACCGCTTCGACGCAGACAGAGGAATCTACTTCGGGCTTTCGACATCGCAGTGGATCAGCATCCTGCTTCTTACCGGCGCTGTTGTCTCGGTCATTGTGCGCAAGAGAAGACTTGCATCCGTTCCTGCGGTGGAGCCGGTTAAAGAAGCGGATAATGAAGAGCCGAAGGAAGAAGACCCTGCTTAAGTGATTCCCGAAAAAAGAAGACTGCCCGCGAGGTATTGGAAAGACGGACAGCCAAGGGATTGTGTTGGGTGATCGAGGAGGTGTGCATTCCTCTTTCTCCTTTATTCTCTCCTACGAAACTTAAATGAACTTTAAAGCAAAACATGAAGTTCACATAATGCTAATAACGTGTCAACATTCGTCCTCTACACTGGAACTATAGATTGGAAACGGGAGGGCGGAACTATGACGAATACAGCATCGGCGGGAGATCCGCGTACTGTGATCAGAAACGATATTACGGGCGAGCCTCTGGCAAAGATGGTGGTCCCGGAGGGTTGGGAGGCACATGGCCTCATCCTGAATCTTTTTCAGGGAATCGATAAGCCGTTCGTAGCGCAGGTCCTGGCGAAGTCAAAGGACGGAAGCTCTTCCATCCTGATCCGGACAGGCGAGATGTTCCTGGATGTGCTCGAGCACTTCGACCGCCTGATGGGCTCGGATAAGTTTGTCGATGGCAAGATGCAAAAAGCACTTCCTCTCGTGATGGCCAGACAGATCCCTTTTTCGAATTATCTCAATGCTTTTCTTGCGAGAAACTTAAAGGGTGCACCGCTCGAGGCGGTTGCTGACGCGACGCTTCCGAGTGTGGCCGGACTTCACCCGGAACTGGTAAGGCAGCAGCTTCAGGCGAAGTTTGATTTCCAGAAATCGTGGGATATGTCCTATGTCAATCCGATCTCGGAGCCTTTTCTCCTTTCAACGAACCAGGCGTCGCTTCTGCGGAAATACAGAAGCGGCGGCAGGATCATCATGCTCGGCATGGACCTGACCTCGATGGAGTGGGAGCAGAGAATGACTCAGAATGCCGTGGCATACGGTATGGTGGGAGTCCTTGCAATGGCAAGAAAATGCAGAGGCCACTATGTTGTCTGGGGAAGTGAAAACATCTATTTCTGCAGTACAGATGATGCCCATGAAAATGAGGCTGCAGCCGCCTTTATGAAAATGGTATCTACATTCACGTTCGATAACTCGGTCTATAAGATGAAGTTCCAGAAAGCGGAGGAGTTCAACCAGAAGGAACTGGCGAAGAACCAGATGTATCAGGCACAGATACAGGCAAATCAGGAACAGCTCCGCATTAACCAGGCGAGACTCCAGCAGACACTTGCCGATAACAGCCGTGCAATGAGTGACATGATCATGGATTCGTGGAACCAGAAGATGGCTTCGGATTCCCGCATCAGCCAGGCGAGAAGCGAGGCGATCCGCGGAGTAAACACCTATGTCCGTACCGACGGCTCGACTGTAGAGCATTCGGTCGTATCCGACCATGTATATCAGAACCAGTACGGCGACACCGTCGGCGTCAGCGGACCTGCGATCGACCCGAGCTACATCCCCGACTGGACGGAGATACAGAGGCAATAGTGCTTTTGCCGAAGAGCAAGTGTTTCTGCGCCCGAAAGATGTTATAATGCATAGGTAACATCGCATGGGAGGCGCAACATGGATTGCACTACGAAACTGTTTTCTGAGTTTAACGAGAGGATCTCGAAGATCTGCGAGGAGTTTGCCGACAAGGTGACCTCGAGCGAGGGTCCGACAGAAGCCGAGATGGCGGAGCACTTTAAGGAGTTCCGTCCGTATATTGAACAGAATTCCGAACCATTCTGGAAAGAACCGAAGGATTATCTCGACGGTAAGACCGGCGAGGAATTCATCGGCGCGATGGATATGGAGACTGCGCTCGCGGCCTTTGATGAGGCGGCGATGCTGATCGATGATGAAGCGACACCGTATCCGCTGGTCGATAGGCTGAAGAGCTTCGGCGATCCGGCCTGTGAGCGCCTTCTGAAGAAGGTGCTGGATGCATCCTGGCAGCCGGCGGAAGGCGAAGACGAGAATGAGTTCTTCGTGAAGTTCCAGCCCTGCGTATCCGCGATCCGTTTCTTTGGTGCGGCACAGTACGAGCCGGCGATGGAGCCGGTGCTCGAGCGCTTCTGCAGTTTCTCCAGCACACAGGAATATATTGCCGACTCCGTCAAGGTCATGATGCTCGGCCTCGGCGAGAAATCCGTTCCGGTGCTTACCGACTTCATGCTGAACCGTTCAGATGAAGAGGTGACAGGACCTTACGAAGATATGATGATCATGCTGACCCACGTCGGCATTAAGAGTCCGCAGAACGAGATCTACCAGGCACTTCGCGCCGGCTTCCGTCGCATGAAGAACAAAGTCATCGCCGTCATCTGTATCGGTGACTACGGCGACCCGCGCGGTATTGCACTTCTCAAGGGCTACCTCGACAGAACGACACATACCATTGACAGAGAGACCTTCTACGAGGCGCTCTCCGCGATCCGTCGTCTCGGCGGCGAGATCAACGATATCCAGGATCCGTTCCACGATTTCACAAACAAAGTTCCGAAGAAGGATCAGGAGAAGAAGTAATGGAATTCCGCCCGTGCATCGATATCCATAACGGGAAAGTCAAGCAGATCGTCGGCGGCACGCTCAGTGATTCCGGCGCGAAGGAGAACTTCGTGTCCGAGCGCGGTGCCGGGTATTTTGCAGAGTACTACCGGGATCTCGGGATCACCGGCGGACATATCATCATGCTCAATAAGGCGGGCACCCCGGAGTATGAGGCTTCGCGGGCAGCGGCGATGGAGGCTCTGTCAGCCTATCCCGGAGGACTTCAGGTCGGAGGCGGCATCAACGCCGACAACGCAGGTGCTTTTGTAGAGGCGGGCGCGAGCCACGTCATCGTGACCTCGTATGTTTTTTCTGACGGGAAGATCAACTATGAAAATCTGTCTGCCCTCGTCGCGGCAGTCGGCCGTGAGCACGTGGTGCTCGACTTAAGCTGCAGAAAGAAGGGCGACGACTACTATATCGTTACCGACCGCTGGCAGAAGTTTACAAGGACGAAACTGACGGCATCTCTTCTTAAGAAACTCGAAAAGTACTGTTCCGAGTATCTCATTCACGCTGTTGACGTGGAGGGAAAGGCCGCGGGCCCGGATGAAGCGCTGTTCTCGATCTTCGGAGAGTACGCGGACAGCGAGGGTGTTGAAGCTCTTCCGGTAACCTATGCCGGCGGCATCCATTCCTATGACGATATCCGCGCCCTGAAGAAGGTGTCCGGCGGACGCGTCAATATTACCGTCGGTTCCGCGCTTGACCTGTTCGGCGGCAAACTTTCCTGCGAAGAGATCCTGAAGATCGTTCGGGAGTAAGAATCCAATTGATTTAACATGAAACAACAAAAAAAGCCGTCTCGCTTGAGACGGCTTTTGAATTGGAGCGGGATACGAGATTCGAACTCGCGACTTTCACCTTGGCAAGGTGACACTCTACCACTGAGTTAATCCCGCGTTTGAGGTCAACGTGAATATTATATGCGCGGCATAAGGTTATGTCAACACCTTTTTTCAATGAATTCGCACTTTCCGTAACTCCGCCGATCCGACGCGAAAAGCACCGCCCCTTAAGCCCTGAAAAGCGCTCTCCTTCCTGCCTGAAAAGCACTGTTCTGCAAGCCCCGCGCGCCGTCTGCATCCCTAATTATCAAGAAACTCATATTGACAATAAAGTATATAAGGAATATATTTTGAATGTAAAATAGTTTGAAAGGCAAAGTAATTTTTATGAGCAATACAAATTCATCCTCTGAACTTGCAAATGGTTTCGGCCGGGTGATTGGTATCGGCAGTTATCTGCCTGAGAAAATTATGACAAACGACGATCTGGCCAAGATCGTAGAGACAAACGACGAATGGATCACTGAGCGCACCGGCATCAAGGAGCGCCACATCTCCGATCCGGACAAGGATACTTCCGAGAGCATGGCGATCGAGGCAGCGAAGAGAGCGGTTGCCGATTCTGGCATCGATCCGAAGGAGATCGGACTGGTGATCGTCGCATCCACAACACCGAATGTGCTTTTCCCTGTGCTGAGCGCAAGCGTACAGGCAGCAGTTGATGCAGACAATGCCATGTGCTTCGACATGAACGCGGCTTGCCCGGGTTTCCTGACTGCTTTTGTTACCGCTCAGAACTATATCCGTTCCGGCATGGTGAAGACCGCGCTGGTCATTGGAACAGAGAACCTCAGTAACTACATGGATTTCACTGATCGCGGAACCTGCATCCTCTTCGGAGATGGTGCAGGCGCCTGCGTGATCACTTCAGATGAGTCCCTGCAGTACGACGCGGTCATGCGTGCAGCCGGTAAGCGCGGCGAGTGCATGCACTGCGAATCCTATATGCAGAAGGGTAAAGAGAAGACCCCGGAATTCTTAAAGTCCAACTACATCCAGATGGATGGACAGACGGTCTTCAAGTTTGCCGTTACGGAAGTGCCGAGAGTCATCGAGGATCTTCTCAGCAAGACAGGCACCAGCGCGGACGACATCGACTACTTCGTCCTTCACCAGGCCAACCGCCGCATCATTGAGTCTGTGGCGAAGCGCCTCAAGCAGCCGATCGAAAAGTTCCCGATGAATATCGAGAAGACCGGCAACACTTCGTCCGCAAGTATCCCGATCCTCTTCGACGAGATGAAGAAGCAGGGCCTGATCGGCGAAGGCAAGAAAAAGATCGTTATGTCCAGCTTCGGAGCAGGCCTTCTTTGGGGCGCTGTCCAGACAGAGATTTAAAGGAGAGTAAAACATGAAAACGAGACTCACTGAACTTCTGAATATTGAGTACCCGATCATCCAGGGCGGTATGGCCTGGGTCGCTGACTTCCATCTGGCAGCAGCGGTCAGCAATGCCGGCGGTCTGGGTATCATCGGTTCCGGCGGGGCTGATGCGGACTGGGTAAGAAACCAGGTAAAGTCCTGCCGTGAACTCACAGATAAGCCGTTCGGCGTAAACGTTATGCTCATGAACCCGCACGCTCCGGAGATCGCGGATGTTCTCGCAGAAGAGAAAGTCGCTGTTATTACAACAGGTGCAGGTTCCCCGGAAAGATATCTGAAGAAGTGGCAAGAAGCCGGCATCAAGATCATCCCGGTCGTCGCTTCCGTAGGTCTTGCGAAGAGAATGGAAAAACTCGGTGTAGATGCAGTCGTTGCCGAGGGGACAGAGTCCGGCGGACACATCGGAGAGCTGACCACCATGACACTGGTTCCCCAGGTCGTTGACGCACTCTCCATTCCGGTAGTTGCAGCCGGCGGTATCGCAGACGGCAGAGGAATCGCGGCAGCATTCATGCTGGGTGCCGAGGGCGTTCAGTGCGGCACATGCTTCATCCCGTGCGATGAGACAAACATTCATCAGAACTATAAGGATCTGGTCATCAAGGCCAGTGATATCGATACCAAGGTTACGGGAAGATCTACAGGTCATCCGGTAAGAACGATCAGAAACCAGCTGACCAAGCTCTATCTGAAGATGGAAGCGGAAGGCGCGACACTCGATGAACTCGAACAGCTTTCGCTCGGTTCCCTGAGAAAAGCCGTTCTTGATGGCGACAAGGATATGGGCTCCTTTATGGCAGGCCAGATCTCCGGTCTTCTGAAGGAACAGGTCACAGTAAAAGAAAGAATCGTATCCATGATGGATCAGGCAGAATCACTTCTGGGAGGTAAGAAATAATGAAGATCGCATTTATGTACCCGGGCCAGGGCGCCCAGAAAAACGGAATGATGCAGGATTTTTACGAGCAGATCGGATCCGCAAGAGACCTTTTCAATAAGGCCAGTAAGATCAGCGGATACGACATCCCGGATCTCTGCTTCAATGAGAAAGAAGAACTGAACCAGACCAAGTACACACAGGTCTGTCTCCTTACTGCCTGCATGGCGGCAACTGAGACACTCCGCGAAGAAGGCATCGAGCCTGACGCGACCTGCGGGCTTTCTCTTGGTGAATATACAGCACTTGTTGCTTCCGGTGCGATGTCTTTCGAGGACGCGATCAAGCTCGTTACCGAAAGAGGCAAGATCATGGAAGAAGCTGCTCCGGATATCGGCGGCATGAGCGCTGTTATCGGCATGAACGAAGAAGACCTCAGAGCGGCGATCGACGGTATCGAGGGCGTATATGTTGCCAACTTCAACTGCCCGGGCCAGATCGTTATTACAGGTTATAAGGAAGCTGTTGAGAAGGCCGGCGAAGTCCTGAAAGAGAAGGGTGCGAAGCGTGTTATTCCGCTCAAGTGCAGCGGTCCTTTCCACTCTCCGATCATGGAGCCGGCAGGAAAGAAGCTCCGCTCCATCATCGACGAAGTCGAGTTCTCCGATCTGAAAGTACCATATGCAGCGAACCTTACCGGCGACCTCGTTAACGACTCCAAGGATATTCCGGACCTCCTCGAGAAGCAGGTCAGCGGATCCGTCCGTATGCAGCAGGATATCGAAGCACTGGCTAAGTCCGGTGTAGATACATTTATCGAGATCGGTCCGGGCAAGACCATCTCCGGTTTTGAGAAGAAGACACTGTCTGACGTTGAGATCCTCAATGTCGAGACCCTCGAAGATGTGAAGGCTGTTGCTGCCCGCATCAGAGAAAAAGCGGAGGAACAGGCATGAGCAAAACTGCGATCGTAACCGGCGGCTCCCGCGGCATCGGCCGTGCGACTGCCATTGAACTCAGTAAGATGGGCATGAATGTGGCCGTGATCTACTGCGGAAACCAGGCAAAAGCCGAGGAGACCGTAGCTTCCTGCAAGGAGAACGGTGTGGACGCCATCGCAATCAAGTGCGATGTTAAGGTAAAGGATGAAGTTGAATCTGCTGTCGCAAAAGTACAGGAGACCTTCGGCTCCATCGATGTTCTGGTCAACAACGCCGGCGTTACGAAGGACGGCCTTCTGCTCCGCATGAGCGAAGAGGACTTCGACGCAGTCATCGATACGAACCTCAAGGGCTGTTTTCTTTTCAGCAAATCCTGCGCATCCATCATGATGAAGCAGAGATCCGGAAAGATCATCAACATCGCTTCGATCGTCGGCCTTCAGGGCAATGCCGGTCAGGCAAACTACGCAGCATCCAAGGCTGGTATCATCGGCTTTACGAAGTCTCTGGCAAAAGAACTGGGATCCCGCGGTATCAATGTCAACGCCGTAGCTCCGGGATTTGTTGAGACAGATATGACTGACGTCCTTTCCGACAAGGTCAAGGAAGCATTCCTCAACATGGTGCCCCTGAAGCGCACCGCAAAGCCGGAAGACATCGCCAATGCGATCGGATTCCTGGCTTCTGAAAAAGCAGACTATATCACTGGACAGGTGCTGACCGTAGACGGCGGCATGTGCATGTAATATCGGCGCTTACGCGTCACATCTTAACTTAAGGAAGGTAACGAAACATGAGAAGAGTTGTAGTAACGGGTATGGGTGCGGTCACTCCGCTGGGTAATACCGTCGAGGAATTCTGGGCAAATATCAAGGCCGGAAAAGTCGGCATCGGACCGATCACGAAGTTCGATACGACCGAGTACAGAGCCAAGGTCGCCGGTGAAGTCAAGGACTTCAAGGCGGACGAATACATGGATTTTAAGACCGCCAAGAGAATGGAACCGTTCTCCCAGTATGCGGCAGCTGCTGCTCTGATGGCAGTCAAGGACTCCGGTGTGGAGATCGAGAAGGAAGATGCTTACCGCTGCGGCGTTATCGTCGGATGCGGCGTCGGCTCCATGCAGGCAACCGAGCGTGAACACAAGCGTCTCCTGGACTTCGGCCCGAACAAGATCGGACCTCTCTACATTCCGCTGATGATCTCCAACATGGCTGCAGGTAATATCGCTATCGTTACCGGATTCAAGGGCAAGAACATTGATGTTGTTACTGCCTGTGCTTCCGGTACAAACTCCATCGGTGAGGCTTTCCGCTCGATCCAGAACAATGAGGCGGATGTGATCCTCGCAGGCGGTACCGAGGCAGCGATCTGCCCGATGGGCGTTGCCGGTTTCTGTGCTCTGAAAGCACTGTCCTTCAGCGAAGATCCGATGAAGGCTTCGATCCCGTTTGATAAGAACCGTGACGGTTTCGTTCTCGGTGAGGGTGCCGGCGTAATCGTTCTCGAAGAGTATGAGCACGCAAAGGCCCGTGGCGCGAAGATCTACGCAGAAATGGTCGGTTACGGCGCAACCTGCGACGCTTATCACATCACTTCTCCGGAAGAGTCCGGTATCGGCGCTGCTCATGCCATGATGGCAGCGATTGCGGATGCAGGCATTGAGCCGTCCGAGATCGACTACATCAACGCTCACGGTACATCCACTCACCACAACGATCTTTTCGAGACCCGTGCGATCAAGACCGCTCTCGGCGATGCTGCAAAGAACGTAAAGATCAACTCCACAAAGTCCATGACAGGTCACCTTCTCGGTGCAGCCGGTGCGATCGAGGCGATCGTTCTTGCCAAGTCCGTTGAGGAAGGCTTTATCCACCAGACCATGGGCTCTTCCGAGACAGAAGAAGAGATGGATCTCAACTATTGCTTTGGCACTTCCTACGAACAGGATGTAAAATATGCTATGAGCAACTCGCTCGGATTCGGCGGTCATAATGCTTCCATCATCATGAAGCATTTCGAAGAGTAAGAAGTACGCGCTCTGCGCGATTATGTGCGGATCCGCCGCACGCGAACAGTGAGGTATCTACTATGGCAAAAGCACTGACCACAAGACAGATCATGGATATTCTTCCGCATCGTTCCCCGTTCCTTCTGGTGGATGCGATCGAAGATTATAAAGAAGGTGAGTATGCTATTGGCAGAAAGTGCATCACCTACGATGAGCCGTATTTCCAGGGACACTTCCCGGAGATGCCGATTATGCCGGGTGTCCTTCAGGTCGAGGCTCTTGCCCAGACAGGTGCTGTTGCGATCCTCTGCAAGGAGGAGTTCAAAGGCCGCATCGCCGTATTTGCCGGAATCGACAAGTGCAAGTTCAAGCGTCCGGTCGTACCGGGTGACGTTCTGACCTTAAAGACCGAGATCACCGCGCTTCGCGGACCGGTCGGCATGGGTCACGGTGTGGCATCGGTAGGTGACGAAGTTGCCTGCGACTGCATCATCAAGTTCGCGATTCTTCCGGCCAAGGAAAATGCTTCGGAAGAAGAGTGCTGATCCTTCTTTGAGGGGGCGAAATATCAAATTCTATTTCTAACCCTCCCTATATATATAATATGTATTATATAGAGAACGCGGAATCGAAAACGGTTTCGCGTTTTTTCGGCTTTTTCGCCTGATTTGCACTTTTTTAGGATTCTGATATCATATCGATAGAAAAAAGAAAGAGGTCGTGACACATGCCGGATCCGAGTTTGGAAAAACCGAAAATGAACCTGAAGGAGATGGGTTTCAAAAAATCGGTCATCCATATATGGACATACTATAAGTGGTGGATCATCATTCCGGTGATCGTCATCGCGATCATTATCTCTTTCGTAACCTCTTATCTGAAAGCAACGAAGAAGGCGTATCTGACGATCGCCTGCGTGAATGCCAGATATGAGTCCCACACGGTCTTTGATGAATACGCCGAGTCGATCGGACAGAAGTTCAGCGTCGACTGTACATACCACTATCCGACCAACGAAGATTCTCTTAATGTCACCCAGGACACTACGAACAGTATGCAGAAGCTGGCATCACTTCTGACCAGTGAAGTTGTTGATGTCATCGTTACCAATGCCCGCTCAATCAAGGATTTCGGAAAAGCAGGCGTACGTGACCTGAGAGAAGTGCTTTCGGAAGAACAGCTCAGCGAGCTGGAATCCCGCGGCATCATCTTCTATCTGGAACCCGAGGACGGAGAAAGGTACCCTGCCGCGATCAATATTACGGATATGGAGTTCTTCTATCCTGTCTATAACGGATCAGAAGAGAAGCATTATATTATGCTTTCGAATTTCTCCGATAAAAAAGAAGAAGAGAAACTTCTTCTCGAGTATCTCTTCTTCTCCGGAAAATAATCTCTTTTAGCGGATCAGTCCTCTTTACTGTCCTCTTCATCCTCTGATTCAGACTCGTCATCGTCTTCGTCCGAGTCTTCCTCATCAGAATCATCCTCATCTTCATCGGAATCATCTTCCTCGTACTCGTCGTCATCGTCATCTTCTTCATTGACGTCGTCGAGTTCGTCCGGTTCGTATTCTTCTTCGTCATCCTCGTCGTCATCCGAAGGCTTCTGATCCGGATCGATGTACTCGATCAGGTCATCGTAGGACTGCTCGTAAGCTTCGCCGCCCTTGCCGATCTTGATCTTCTTCAGATCGAAGGCCTTATGCAGGAAGACCGAACAGATATAGACGCGGAGTGCCAGGTTGAAGAAAAGCTCACATCCTGCAACACCGTAGAAGATCTGCGGGAATGTGTTTACGAGCAGGGGAGTGAAGAGCCAGACGGCAAGAAGCAGGATCGTGGTCGGGATATGCTTGATACTGAGAAGGATCGAATTGATGATCGTATTCTTCAGTGAATTCTCAAAGATGGAAAGAAGAGCAAAGCCATAAAGGAAAATCTGGATGAGCAGGAGCAGCATGACCCATACAGGATACTGAAGGAAAGACATGCTGTCCGGGACGAGATCCGAGAAATAGATCAGATACAGTTCATATCCGAAAAAACCACATCCGACAAGAACAATGATCCACAAGATCAGGCCTTTTTTGAAACTTGACTTAAACTCCTGGAAGTATGTGTGATAGACCATGGGATCTTCGCCGCTGATGATCTTAAGGCAAACACGGTACAGCGCGCAGAGGGAAGGACCGATGGTGATGATCGGAATGCATGTGAAAATAAAGAGGATATTAACCCAGAATATATTAAAGAGATTCGTCAGAAACCGCATTGCCGGGTTGTTATAGTTAAAAGTATTCTCGTTCATTATTTAAACCTCAAAAGGCAGATTTCATTCCTCGGGAATGTCCACACAAAGATTATACCAAGAAAGAAGATAAAACGAGACAACGAAACGTTTCGAGAAGAAAATAGCAATAAACGTTATCAAATCGAAATACAATTCGCAAGAAATGTAAAGAAGAAAGTTGAAGCAATGGTTATTATGTACCTGTAGTTACAAGAATCGGGCGAAATTTTCGTCGGAAATCTACAAATATCAGGAGGACGATATGAAAAAAGTTATTGCAAGTATTCTTTGCTTCACAATGGCTGCTGGAATGTTTGCCGGCTGTAAGAAGTCTGATGACAAAAAAGAGTCTGAGACTTCTGGCAACGGTGGCGAGACAACTACTGCAGCTACAAGTGGTGATGACACAACCACTGAGGCTACAAGTGGTGATGACACAACCACTGAGTCAACAGGCGAGGAAACAACAACAGAAGTTACCACAGCTATTGAGAGCTACGGTACTGGTTCCATCGAGATCAACATGTTCGCGATGAGCCCTGAGGTTCCTGGCATGGTTAAGCGTTTCATGGCTGACAACCCGGACATGGCTTCCAAGTACAAGGTAACAGCTATGGTTTCTGCTAACACAGGCGGAGCTTATGTTACAAAGCTGAACGCTGCTCTGACAGCTGGTGGTGACGGTGCTCCGGACATCTACGTTGCAGAGGCTGACTACATTATGCCTTATACACAGGGTGATCTTTCTTCTCTGGCTGCTCCGTATTCTGACTTCATCGACGATGTTGATGGTAAGCTGAAGACAGCTGGTATCGCTCAGTACACAGTAGACCTCGGTACTAACACAGACGGTAAGCTGGTTGCTCTTTGCTATCAGTGCACTGGTGGTGCTATGATCTACTCTGCTTCCATCGCTAAGGAAGTATTCGGTTCTGATGATCCGGCAGAGGTTAAGAAGGCTGTTGGTGGTGGATCCGGTAACTGGGATACATTCAAGCAGGCTGCTGCTAAGCTGAAGGAAAAGGGCTACGCTGTATGCGCTGACTTCGGTGACCTTTGGAACGTTTGTGAGAAGGCTGCTTCTACACCGTGGGTTGTTGACGGTAAGGTTAACATCGACCCGCAGAGAGATGCTTACATGGATCTCATCAAGGAAGCTTATGATCAGAACTGGACCAACGAGACAGGTAACTGGAACGACGCTTGGTACGCTGCTATGAACGGTGAGTCCAAGGATCCTAAGACAAACGAAACACGTAAGGTATTCGCTTTCTTCGGACCTGCATGGCTGATCAACTACACAATGGGTGATCACTCCGCTAACACAAAGGGTGACTGGCGTGTATGCGAATCTCCGGTAGGCTTCTGGTGGGGCGGTTCTTGGCTCTGCGTAAACAAGAAGGGCATTGAGAACGCTGACAAGAAGGAATTCCTTTCTAAGTTCGTTGAGTGGGTAACACTTGATAGCTCTGACACAGGTCTCCAGTATCTGTGGGCTTCCGGTGCTATGAACGACAACGGCACAAAGGATACAGTTGCTTCCTCTACAGTACTTGCTAAGGTTAAGGGCGACATGGCTCTCCTCGGCGGTCAGGATGCATTCCCGATCTTCATCTCTGCTACAAGCTTCGCTTCTGCTAAGTGCAAGAGCCTCTACGATGATCAGCTCAATGGCGTATTCACAGATAACGCTGCTGACTATGCTCGTGGCAAGATCTCCAAGGAAGAAGCTATCAACAACTTCAAGGATGCTTGCGCTGAGAAGGGTATCGATATCTAATTGATCAGATACTAAGCTCACATCAAGAGAATTGATGTAAACAATTAAAGATTCGGAGGCGGACGAAAGGGATTTCGCCGCCTCCTTTCTTTATTTACTTTAAGTGAACGGTGGTGTTAATTTTGAAACGAAAAAAACTCGTTAATTACTCAAAATACGGATACCTGTTTGCTATTCCATTTCTTATTGCTTTTCTTATTTTCACTTTTTACCCGATTATGTACACCTTGCTGATTGCGTTTACGAATCAGAAGGGTATTATTCCACCAAAGTTGAAAATCGCTGACAATCCTTTCGAGAGTTTCCAATATCTCTTCAAACCGAGAGGAGCTACAGGAAAGATGAGTTACTTCCTGGATGCGTTAATTAATACGGCGAAGATTTGGATTATCAACTTTATTCCGCAGTTAACCCTGGCTCTTCTGCTTGCTGCATGGTTTACTGATAACCGTGTTAAGGTTAAGGGTGCAGGTTTCTACAAGGTAGTTTTCTATCTGCCTAATATCATTACAGCAGCTACGATCGCTATTCTGTTCCGTACGCTGTTTGGATATCCTGCAGGATACCCGATCAACGACATGCTCATTAAGCTCGGCATTTTCAAGAGAGCATTCTTCTTCCTTGATAATGGTATGGCTTCGCGAGGTATCGTTGAGTTCATCCAATGCTGGCAGTGGTATGGTTCTACCATGATCACATTGATCGCTGCAGTTATTGGTATCAACCCGGAAATTTTCGAAGCTGCCGAAATCGATGGTGCCGGCAGATGGAGAAAATTCTGGAACATTACACTTCCGAGCTGCCGTCCGATTATGCTGTTCACACTCGTAACATCTATGATCGGTGGTCTTTCCATGTTCGATATCCCGCTGCTCTTTGGTGAAGGTAAGCAGAAACTGGGTCTCCAGACGATCGCTATCTACATCTATCAGACAGCACTTAAGGATCCTTACATGTACAACCGTGCTGCTGCAGCAAGTATCATCCTCTTCCTCATCATCATGATTATTTCCGCAGGTCTGTTCTGGCTCCTGAGAGACAAGGATGCTGCGAAGATGGCTAAGCTGAAGAAGCAGGAAATGAAGCGTGCTAAGGCACTTGGAAGGGGGGTGTAATTCATGGCAACTAATGATGTAGCACTGCACTCCAAAACAAAGTCAGATATCGTCTTTAAGACCGTGATTTACATCGTATGTACGATTCTGGCAATCTTGAGTCTGTTCCCGTTCATCGTTATGCTGATCAACGGTACCAGATCTACAACTCAGATTCAGAACACAGCGGTTTCCATTATCCCGGGTTCCCACTTGTTTAAGAACATCAAGTTACTCGGTGAGAAAGAGACATTTAAGCCTCTCGTAGGTATGAAGAACTCCTTCATCATCTCTGTATCGGTTACCGTTCTGAACATTTACTTCTCCTGCTTGACAGCTTATTCTATCCACGCATATGACTGGAAGCTCAAGAAGGCGTTCTTCTCGTTGATCATCGGTATCATGTGCCTCCCTGGTACAGTTACAATGATCGGTTTCTATCGTACCTGCTATCAGCTGCACCTGACGGACAACAAGCTCATGCTTATCCTCCCGGCTATCGCAGCTCCGATGACAGTATTCTTCATGAAGCAGTACCTCGAAGGTTCGCTCTCAATGGATATCGTTGAGTCCGCTCGTATCGACGGTGCAAGCGAGTTCAGAACATTCAACTCGATCGTACTTCCGATCATGAAGCCGGCTATGGCGACACAGGCTATCTTCTCTTTCGTAGGTTCCTGGAACAACTACTTCCTGCCTATGATCCTGTTCAACAAGCCGAAGAACTACACAATGCCTATCATGGTAGCGTGCCTGAACGAGGATATTTACAAGACTGAGTTCGGTTGTATCTATCTCGGCCTCTCCATGACAGCACTTCCGCTTATCATTATCTATCTGTTCCTCAGTAAGTACATCGTAAGCGGTGTCGCTCTCGGTTCCGTTAAGGGTTAATTTCCCGATAACGATCGATCTTATAAGAGCGATAAAACACAAAAAGAAATGGGATGCCCCTTCAGCGATGAGAGTCGCGAAGAGGCATCTCTTTTTATGTCTTCTTCAGTTTTACGAGTGAAGGAATCAGATCAGCGGCAGATCATCCGGGAGAGAAACCGGAGAAGTGCTTTCAGAGACGGGAGAGGGCGGAACGGGTGTTCCTGCGACCTGTCTGCTCTGGCGGTATTCTGACGGGGTCATGCCCGTGGAATTTCTAAAGCTCCGGGTAAAACTTGTCAGGTTGTTAAAGCCGGTCTGGAAAGCGATCTCGGTGACCGTTGAAGGAGTCTCGGAGAGAAGGACCTTAGCGGCCTGCATTCTTCTGTGCATCAGGTAATCCGCGAAGGTGACATCCGTATAGTCCTTGAAAAGACGCGAGAAGTGATACTTGGAGAAGCCGGCGTAGTCGGCGGCCCACTCGAGTGTAATTTCATCCATATAGTGTGAGTTGATGTGGTTAATGAGAGATCTGAACTTCTCGTACTTGCTCTTGGTCTTGGCGTCCTCGGTGCGTATCGGTGCGAATTGCGGATTTGTCGCAGCAAGAAGACTGAAGACTTCCAGAAGCTTCGAATAGATCGGCATCTCCAGCACCATGTTCGTATACATGAAGTACTGGTCGTTGATCGCCATGAATGCTGAATAGATCTTCCCGTAGATCGTCGGATAGGTCGAATCGTTGACCAGACGGGGTTCGCTGAAGAACTCCTCGAGGAAAGAAAACTCGTAGAACTCTTTTATGAAATCGACCGCAAAGAGATAGATGAAGCGGCATCCTTCGTTCTGGCACTCGATCTCGTGCAGCATCTCCGGCGGGATGAAAAGAATGTCGCCGGGCGCGATGACATAGCTTTTGCCATTCACGATATATTTGTACTCGTTTTCGATCGGGATACAGATCTCCAGAACAGCGTGCTTATGCTGGGAGTAGTTACCGAACTGGTTGTTATACCAGATACGGATACTGGTTTCCGGCACCAGATCAACGTCCTCGTCCTCGCCGTGGAGTACGCGCTTGGAAAAGCTGCGGACCGGCTGGCTGTAGATCAGGGGCGTGGACTCGTCATATCCGGGACGGATGCCATGGTTTTGGATGATATCTTCATTCATAGACACAGTATATCAGATTCCGCGAAGGAAGAAAGAACGATTCTTCCGCGGCCTACTCGAAATCGGGGATGAAGCTTTCGCTGACGGTGCCGCCTTCCTGGATAAACGCATTTTCCTGCCCCATAAGATCGAGGTGGTCGATCATGGAACGGTAATGTTCCGGCGGCAGGGGACGGCTCAGTTCTTCCGGAGCACCCGGCATGGGGGTGTACTGGTTCATGAGACTGATCGTGATCCTGTTCCCGTATGTCTCACACAGATAATCGAGAATATGCTTCGTGTCGAAGAGAAGTCCCGGAAGCATGAGGTGGCGGACGATAACTCCCCGCACCATGATGCCTTCTTCGTTAAAGCACTGGTCGGGCTGCTGGCGGACCATCTCGGCGATGGCTTCCTTTGCCCGATCGAAGTAGTCGGACGCGTGCGCGTACCTGCTGCTGATCTTTTCGGAAAAGAACTTCATGTCGGGAAGGTAGATGTCGATCGTGCCTTCGAGAGACCGGATCGTCTCTGCTGACTCGTAACCGCCACAGTTATAAAGGGTCGGGACAGTAAGGCCTTTTGCCCTTGCGAGGCGCACCCCCTCGATGATGTGCGGTACGAAATGGGTACCCGTGACGAAATTGATGTTGTTTGCGCCCTGCGATTGAAGACCGAGCATCGCATCGGCGAGCTGTTCTACTGTATAGACGCGGCCGGGCAGAGGATACGGACCGATGCTTCCGCCGTTTTCGGAAGAAGCGGAGTATTCAGTAGTGGATGGTTCAGAAGCGGATGCCGGTGAGGTTTTTACCCTTCTGGAGATCTCGTGATTCTGACAGAAGATGCATCCTAAGCTGCAGCCGGTGAAGAAGATGGTACCGGAGCCGGTTTTCCCCGAGATGCAGGGTTCTTCCCACATGTGAAGACCGACCCGGGAGATACGGAGCTCATCGCTCATGCCGCAGAATCCGAGCCGGGAAGAAGTAGAGGAGCTGCCGCCTGTAAGTCTTCTGTCTGCGCCGCACTTTCTTGGACAGAGTGTGCATGCGCGGTATGAAGAAAACACCGCAGGATTATCCGAAGCGGAAGAAGGATCAGCAGAAGATGGGGAAAAAGTGCTTTTTGAGCAGAATTCCACGAAAAACAAGCTCCTTTTCATTCATTTCTTATCAGTATATCGCATTGACAGGAAAAAGGCTTCTTTCATACAATAATCACGTAAAAGGAAGGTGATGTCATGTGATCGGTTCCCGCCATGAAGAATGCGGTGTTTTCGGGATTTTTGACCGGGATGGCCTGAAAATCGCGCCGCTGGTATACTACGGTCTTTTTGCCCTGCAGCACAGAGGCCAGGAGAGCTGCGGCATCGCCATCAATAACGACGGATGGATCCGCTGCCAGAAGAACATGGGTCTGGTCAGCGAAGTCTTTACCCACGATATGATCAATTCCCTTGAGGGTACGATCGCGATCGGACACGTCAGATATTCCACGACCGGCGCCAGTGTTCTGAAGAATACGCAGCCGCTCGTTACCCAGTACGTAAAGGGTACACTTTCACTTGCACATAACGGAAATCTTACCAATGCCATCACCCTGAGACAGAAACTGGAGGAAGAAGGCGCATTTTTCCAGACGACCGTAGATTCGGAGATCATCGCATATCTCGTGGCGAAAGAGCGTACGAGAACACCTTCTGTCGAGGAGGCGGTCGAGAAGGCGATGGAGCAGATCCAGGGCGGATATGCGCTTCTGGTCATGAGCCCGAAGAAACTGATCGCCGCCAGAGATCCGTATGGCTTTAAGCCGCTCTGCATGGGTAAGATAGGCAACTCCTATGTATTTGCATCGGAGACCTGTGCACTCGATGCCGTCGGCGCCAAGTACGAGCGCGACGTCGAGCCGGGTGAGATCATCGTAGTGGATGAAGAGGGGATCTCTTCAATCCGCACACACTGCAGAGGCATCTGCAACATGTGTATTTTCGAGTACATTTACTTTGCCCGTCCGGACAGCCGGATCGACGGCAAGAGCGTTTATGAAGCGAGACTTCAGGCTGGAAGACTCCTTTGCCGCCAGCATCCGGTGGAGGCTGACGTAGTTATCGGTGTTCCGGAATCGGGACTCGACGCGGCTTCCGGATTTGCGGAAGAAGCTGGGATCCCGGCAGTCCGCGGCTTCATGAAGAATACCTATATCGGAAGAACATTTATCAAGCCTGAGCAGGGACAGCGCCAGGAAGCGGTCCGCATCAAGCTGAACCCGGTTGCGGAAGCCGTCCGCGGCAAGCGTGTTGTTCTGATCGATGACTCGATCGTACGTGGAACGACTATGGCGAATATCGTCCGCATGTTAAGAGAGTCCGGTGCGACAGAAGTACATGTACGTATCAGTTCGCCGCCGTTTATCTCTCCCTGCTACTACGGCACAGACGTACCGAGCTGTGACCAGCTGATTGCCTGCCAGCATACGATCCCGGAGATCTGTGAGATCCTGGGTGCTGATTCCCTCGGTTATCTTGAGGTGGATTCGCTCGGCGACCTGATCGGAGATAAAGGACACAATTTCTGCGATGCCTGCTTTACCGGAAACTATCCGAATATCGAGACCGGCATCGATATGATGAACGCATAAGGAGACGACATGATCTCAGCAGTGATTTTTGATATGGACGGAGTGCTTTTCGACAGTGAGCCGTACCATGACCAGACCACTACATCCATTCTCGAAAGCTATGGGGCGAAGGGCGCCTACGAGGCGATCCGTCCGTATGTCGGAAGATCCCCGGAGGATATGTGGACGGCTATGAAGGCCAAGTACGATATCCCGGCGTCTGTCGAAGATCTTGTGGAACTCCAGTGGAAGAAGAATGTTGCCGGACTTAAGGACAGCGGACTTGAGAGATCGGAAGGACTGTCCGAGCTTCTGGAATTCTGCCATGAAAAGGGCATCCGCGTGGCGGTGGCGTCCTCATCGAGACAGGACTTCATCGAGGCGGTATTCGATCATCTTGATCTTTGGAAATATGTGGAAGTGTTTGCCAGCGGCTCCGAGGTCGAAAACGGCAAGCCCATGCCGGATATCTATCTTCTTGCGGCGACCCGTCTGGATGTCGATCCGGAGAGATGCCTGGTGGTGGAAGATTCCACTGCGGGCGTGCAGGCAGGTCGCATGGCCGGCATGTACACCATAGGGTATGATAACCCGACGAGCGGCGGACAGAACGTAAATGCCGCGGATGTGGTCGTAAAGTCTCTTTCCGAGATCCCGAAGATCATCGAGCAGCTTTCGCAGGTGAAGATCCTGCCGGTTACATCGCCGACGAGAAAGATGGCGGTCGTATCTCTGGCGCAGATCATCTGGAATGAGTGGTTCCCGAAGATCATCTCGCAGGAGCAGGTCAACTACATGGTCGAGAAATTCCAGAGTATGCCGGCCATCGATAAGGCGATCGAGGAAGAGGGCTATCAGTATTTCCTCGAAGTACTGGGAGACACGCCGATCGGATATATGGGTGTTAAGGAGCAGGAGGATGCGCTTCTGCTCAGTAAGCTTTATCTCATGAAGCCTTTCCGCGGCCAGAGACGAAGCAATGTTTTCTTTGAAAAAGCCGAAGAGATCGCACGCGAAAAAGGTAAGGACAAGGTCCGCCTTTATGTAAACCGCTATAACTATAATTCCGTTCGGGTTTATCTGAGAAGGGGCTTCCGTATCGTGAAGGAAGAGAAGACCGATATCGGAGGCGGCTTTATCTGCGATGATTATGTAATGGAAAAAGAAATCTGAACGGAAAACCGTCCGAACGGTTGGAATCCTCCCGATATGCTATAATGGTTCTGTTCATGCGCGCGGGGTATAGCGCGTTTCTTAAGGTCAAGGGAAACAGGGTCGGAGGTTTACTGTGAAATTTCTTAAACGTGTTGCGGCGGTGGTGCTGACAGCAGGTATTCTTGCCGGTGCGGCCGGGTGCTCTAAATCGCACAAGGCTTTCAGTTATTCAGATGTTGAGGATATTCCGTACAGCAGGCTTGCTGAGAAGTATGAAGATGTGACGGTTTTCAGCTCCGATATTATGAACCCGACGATGCTGGAAGGTAAGCCGGCCTACATCAAGTGTAAGGATCTGGATGCACAGTCGGTTTATAACGTCATTGTGAACCGCTTTCACACGCTTCCGGTTGCCGAAGTGAAAGATGCTTTCTATATGTGCTGCTGGCAGGAGGATAAAGCCGGTACGCCGACGGATACGACGATATATATCCTGACGTTCAAGGATTCTTCTACGGCGGAGAGAATATTCGGAGCTCTTGAGGTAAGTCTGATCCTGGGCTGGCCCAATGGTAAAAATGCATCCGGCAAAAAAGGATACCAGTACAGCACCGTGTATTTCGAATCCGAAACCGGCACTTATGAGAGAGGCCTCTATCGCAGCAAGAATACGGTCCTGTTTGTTAAAGGTGTCTGCAATGACGGCAGAGACGATGATCTGGTCGCCGAATTCTGCAATAAACTCGATGTGGTTACTCCGGTAAAAGCAAAATAAGAAGAAACTCCTTCTTGCACTCTTCAGACTATCATGATAGTATAGACTATAAGAATAGTCTGGCGTACAGGAAAGGAGACCTGTTTATGTTTTTCGGTAATTTATTCCGGCGTAAAACATCCATACTGACCTTAAATACGGGCCGCCTTCCGGCGTCAGGCGTGATCGCTGCAGTCATGATCACGTCGATCGTTCTTTCTTCGCTGTGTCTTTCTGCCTGCGGAAGGAAACCGACGCCTACAACGACGGAAACAACAGAAGACACGCGCCCGACGGAATCGATTGCACAGGTCGGGGATGTCCCGGATGCTTTTAAAGAAATCATAAAAGAAGACAGGTTCCGGCATGTGGAGGCTTTTACTGACCGTCTGATGGAGGTTACGGCCACTTCATCAGAGGACGGAAAGACAATTACGCACACGGTCACCATGATGGACCTCTACGGAGAGAATATTGCTTCCTATACGCTTGAAACAAACGATGCGTACGGCGTGACGTCGGTCACACCGACATCAGACGGCGGGTTCATCTTCGCGGTCGGCTTCAACGGAAGCTATATCCCGGGAAGGGATCAGATCGAGACGGGATATCACTCGCGGATCATCAAGTGCGATGACGACGGGCAGGTGCTTTTCGATAAGAAAATGGATAGCGTGGAGATCGGTGCACTGGGAAAGTGTATCGAGAAAGACGGACGCTACTGGTTCTTCGGGAGACACAGGGCCCCGGAGGATTTAAAGAACTTCGGGAATGGCGACGTATATATCCTGGTTATCGATGAAAACGGAAATGAAGTGAATCAGCGTTTTATCGGGGGAAGCAGATCTGATCGGCTCGATAATGTCGAGAAGACGGCGGACGGGTTCATTCTTGAAGTGACGTCGCAGTCGGATGACGGGGACTTCGCAGGTTCAGATGCCGGATACCATGAGGTCAACTGGCGGGTAGTGATCAGCGATGATCTGGAGATCATGGAAAAAGAGATCGTTCCCGACCGGTTTGGTATCAGGATCAAAGTCGGAGAGAAGGACGGAGAGCCGCTTTATTCGCGTGATGAGATGTTCTCGGACTTTGACGCCGGCTTCGTAGAAGCGTATATTGACTACGGCGACACCTACCTGATCGTGTCGAACCATCAGACAGGACAGTGCGAGCATCAGCCTGCGTATATAAGCTCGATCTGGTATTACTGGGAGACTGTTTATTCCATGTACGATAAGAGCGGAACGCTGGTATTCCGGGCTTCCGTGGATTCGAGCCCGGACTATTCGAAGTATGAAAATGATGGTCCGGTGGCGTGAAAAAGAGAGAAAAACGGCGAAAATCGATGAATTTTGCAAAATCGTCGAGATTTTTTGCAAAAAAGTGTTGACATAACCTCCCTGCGCATATATTATAGGGAAGCGCCCGAAAAAGAGGGCCTTTTATGCGTATACTTTTAGGAGGAAGAAGTCCATTATGAAGACATTTGTTGCTACACCATCAAATATCGAGAGAAAATGGTACGTAGTTG
>CAMYWO010000018.1:0-35181 GCA_947302815.1 uncultured Clostridia bacterium
CTTCATTCAGAAGCACCAGATGATCACAGAGTTTCTCCGCTTCCGTCATGTTATGCGTCGTCAGAAAAATGATCGTTCCGGCGTCTTTTCTCTTCTTTATGATCTCGTGGATCTCACTTGCCGTCTGCGGATCCAGCCCGCTCGTCGGCTCATCCAGAAAAAGCACTTTCGGCTTCGACAGAAGTGCTCTGGCGAGGCGCAGCCGCTCCTTCATGCCCTTACTGAGTTTCTTCACTTCTTTTTTCTCGGCGTCAGTAAGTTTCACTTCTTGCAGAACGCTTCTGATCTCCGGATCTCCGACCCCGTATATGTCTGCAAACACGCAAAGGTTCTGGTAGCAGGTCAGTCTCTCATAGAGCCCGAAATCATCCATCATGACACCGAACTGCTTCTTATCGGCTCCGGCAAGTTTCCTTATATCCTTATCGTTGATCAGCGCTTCGCCCTCTTCAAACTTAAGCTGCCCGGTCAGCACTCTGATCAATGTTGTCTTACCCGCACCGGACGGTCCGAGAAGTCCGAAGATCTCCCCATCCTCGATCGTCATCGAAATACCATCGAGCACTTTTTTCTCACCAAAACTCTTCGAAATTCCTGTTACCGAAATCATCGCTGCATCCTCCTGTTTCATCTGCCGGCAAGTGATGGATTTTTCGAAAGTTCTTTCCACCGGACTTGCTGCACCTTTCTTTCAAAACGGAGCATACCAGCCCCGGAAAGCCCGCGCAATAGGGCTTTGCGCGAGTTGCCAAAAGGGATGCATAAGTTGCAGAAAGCGATGGGTGAAATAACGGAGCAGTGCTTTTCCGGCATTTACCCATAAGATTTCCTAACAGCGATTTTTATCCGTATATTCACACTCCCTTTTACAGATAAAATCACAAAAAATGGAACTATATCTGCAGTCTCACATTTCACCTTACGGATTATTTCTGCTCAAGACGCATCAGGACATGGTCGGATCATTCACGACGCCAACGAAAAGAGGCAGTCCCGTATCACTTACGATTTCAAATACGAACGGCCGATCCAGGATGAATTCGAAATGTTCTTTGGTTTGTCCGGCTCCGGCCAATAAGATTGTAGCAGAAACCGCTTTACATCCTTCTTCATCGATCATGATACGTGTGTTCTGTTCGATCGAATTCACGTAGAAGTTTTCATCACTCTTACCCACCAGCGGACTGAAATCGGCGTCTCCCGCTTCAAATAGATCCTCTATTCCCAAAGCCTTCAGGTAATCATTCAGTTTTATGTCAGAAGAGATATCGAACTTCGGCACTTCCATATGAACACTAGCGGCCTCTATTGTTTTATCCCATTTATAAGACTCTGTGTTCAAAAACTGAAGGAGTTCTTCATCCATCAGCAGTTCTTCCGGTGTCATTCCTTCTTCCGGGAGAATGAACCGTACGCTACCATTGTTAATAATCGGCAAGGATACACATTCAAAATGATCTCCATAGAAATTCTCATGCCCCGTTTCCGTACACATATACTTGCAGTTCACATCACCTAAAGGGGCATGGAATGTTCCATCCTTCGTCTCGCTCTTTAGAAAAGGATCCGCCCATTTCCCACAGTAATTCACGGTAGAAACAAGAGCTATCATCAGATCCGGATCCAGCTTCAGATCGGAGAGCATGTTTTCAAGAAGCCCATCCGTCTGCTCGTTGATCCATTCGCGGAGTTTCTGACTATATTTCTCCGATGATGGATCGCCGGAATACGAAGAAGCGAAATAGTTGTTCGCCAATGTATCCAGTACGGACTGTTCATAATTCCGTCCAGTATTCATCCAAAGTGAATTAGCCAGTACCAGTTTAGACAATCCATCGTCCATATAATTAGCAAGCCAGATCGACTTGGCACGCTCACGAAGCGTTGCAATGTCCGGCTGATGCAAAACATCCAGGATCTGCTGCTGTGTTGTTCCGTCCGTGATTTCTGCAGTCATTCCCAGTGCCATATACAGGCAGAGGGGCGAGAACGCCTTATTCCCATTCCCTGTATCCGAAAAGATAACACCCAGCACATCTTTCAAATACGCATCGTAGCCGTCCTGATATCCCTCCGGCTGCTTACGCAAGGCCATCACTGCCTGAAGGTACTCCTGACTTTTTTCCTTATCATACCCCCTCGTAAGTTCCGGATTCTCCGGCATCTCCGGATACCTGGGCGAAGCCATCAGCGTCCCGGATTTCAAATCCTGCTTATATTTCCCGGTAATCTTTCCCCTCACGTAAGGGTAAATCGTATATCCCAGAATACCCACTATAAGGGCGGCAGCCACGGCGCCAAGAACGATCTTCCACTTTTTCCGTGTCTTTCTTATCGGTGTGACGGCAGCATCTGCCACAACTTTTTCGTCTAGTTCAGACATCATTTCCAACATATCTTTTCCGTTCATAGGAAATCCTCCTTTTCCAGAAAACTTTTCAGTTCCTTTCGCATCCGGGAAAGCATCGTCCGGACTTTGTTATCACTAAATCCATACGCAGCCGCAATAACCGATGTGTTTTCCATATAGAAATATCGTCTGACAAACACTCTTCTTTTTTCATCCGGCTGCGCCAGAAGAAACCGGCTGACTACCTCCGCAAAAGCTTTTCCTTCTATCTCTTCTTCGACGCTGATCTTGGAAGGAATACACTGTTCCAGTTCGGAAGATAGTTCCTCGACATACGCATGCCGCTTGCACCGATGTTCGTAGATGCAGCGGTTCAGTGATTTTGCCCGTATGATCTTCGAGAGAAAAGCCAGAAGATACTCTCTCGGCTCACTCGGCGGAATACGGTTCCAGGCTTCCAGATACGTATCATTCACACATTCTTCCGCGGTCTGTTCATCCTGTGTGATACGGAACGAAATATGATTCAGTCTCGCGCCGTACTGATCCGACACGACACGAAGCGCTTCTTCATCCCGTCTCAAAAAGAGATCCACAATCTCACTGTCACGCACCCGGCAATCCTCACCTTCACTAAAGCTTTCACCCTATATATCAACAAAACACCACAAAGTGTTACAACAATCTATCCTAATAATGCCACAAAAAACCAAGCGACGAGTCCCCGAAAGGCTGAAAAAGACCGAGACAGCCCCTAAAAAGAGCGCAAAAAATCTCCCTGGCGACGAGTTACGCGAAGCGTACTGTTTGAGTCGAGGAGAGGTTATTTTGTTGCTCTTACTTAATTAGGCTGTCTCGATCTTCGAAGCCTTCTCCAGGCCCAGCATCTTGACCGCATCTTCTCTCATCTTGAACTTCAGGATCTTACCTGCAGCGTTCATGGGGAATGAATCTACGAAAGCGACATAACGCGGTGTCTTGTGCTTCGCCATGTGATCTTTGACGTACTTCTTAACATCATCTTCGGTCAGCGTGGAACCTTCCTTCTTGATGATGCAGGCCATGATCTCTTCACCGTACTGCTCATCCGGAACACCGATGACCTGAACGTCGGAAACATCAGGATGCGTGTAGATGAACTCTTCGATCTCCTTCGGGTAGATGTTCTCACCACCACGGATGATCATGTCCTTGATACGGCCGGTGATCTTATAGTAGCCTTCCGGTGTGCGGCGGGCGAGGTCACCGGTATGGAGCCAGCCGTCCTCATCGATGGCAGCCTTGGTTGCTTCCGGCATCTTGTAGTAACCCTTCATGATGTTGTAACCACGGGCGCAGAACTCACCGTCTACGTTATCCGGCAGAACCTCGTTGGTGGCTGGATCTACGATGCGGCACTCAACGCCCGGGAGCTCTTTACCGACAGTCTGAACACGAACTTCGATGGAGTCATCGACACGGCTCTGGGTGCAGCCCGGAGCAGCCTCTGTCTGACCGTAAACGATCGTGATCTCTTTCATGTTCATCTTGTTAACAACGTCTTCCATGACCGGGATCGGGCAGGGAGATCCTGCCATGATACCTGTTCTCATGTAGGAGAAGTCAGTCTGTGCGAAGTCAGGGTTCTCGAGAAGCGCGATGAACATTGTCGGAACACCGTGCATCGCGGTAACGCGGCGTGCGGTAATGGAAGCCAGAACCTTACGCGGTGAGAAGTAATCGAGCGGAACCATGGTAACGCCGTGTGTTACGGAAGCGGTCATCGCGAGTACCATACCGAAGCAGTGGAACATCGGCACCTGGATCAGAAGTCTGTCCTCGGTGGAGAGGTTCATGCAGTCACCGATGCACTTACCGTTGTTAAGAACATTGCGATGAGTAAGCATAACGCCCTTCGGGAAACCTGTCGTACCGGATGTGTACTGCATGTTGCAGACTTCGTCCGGCTGAGTCGCATCGATCATGGCGCGAAGGTCCGCATCGCTTACCTTGCCGTCTGCCGTCTCGAACTCATCGTCCCAGAAGAAGCATCCGTCGTAGCGGTTGTCGATCGTGATAACGTTCTTTAAGTACGGAAGTCTCTCGGAGACCATCTCGCCCGGCTTGGATTTCGCAAGTTCAGGGCAGATCTCATTAACGATCTGTACGTAGTTGATGTCCTTGTAGCCGTCCATCATGACGAGCGTATCGGAATCGGACTGACGCAGCAGGTACTCGATCTCGTGGATCTTGTAAGCGGTATTTACGGTAACGAGTACGGCACCGATACGTACGCAGGCCCAGAATGTCAGGAACCACTGCGGACGGTTGGTGGCCCAGAGTGCAACGTGGGAATCCTTCTTAACGCCCATGGCCATGAGCATCTTGGAAACGCGGTCAACGTCATCTCTGAACTCGCTGTATGTTCTTGTGTAATCACGCATGGTGTATGCGAAAGCGGTCTGGTCCGGGAACTCGGTAGCGACCTTATCGAGCATCTGACCGAATGTCATCTCGACGAGTACGTCCTTCTCGAACATTCTCTGGCCCTGGCCTTTTTCCACATACTTGATGTTGGAAGGAACGACCTCGATCGGTGCCTCCGGACGGACCTCAGTTTTGACTTCCTTCTTGGAAGGTTCAATGACCTTCTTCGTGCCCTTGGTCTTTTCCCAGGTACGAACGAAGTTGATAAACTGCGGGAATACGATTGCTGCGCTCTCGATCTCTTTTGCCCAGCGCTTTACCCACTCGAGGGATACGAATCCGTCGTAGCCGTTCTTGTCGAGAAGCTCGAAAAGCTCTTCCAGCGGAAGATCACCGTGACCCGGCAGACGGTAAGCCACAGATCCGTCTTCTTCCTTGATGGAATCCTTTACATGGATATAGCAGACATACTCACCGACGTTTGCCCATGTTGTCTCGACGGACTCGCCGAAAAAACGGAACGGGTGATGAACGTCCCACAGTACTTTTACATAAGGAGAATCCACTGCCTCGATGAGCTTTCTCAGACGTGCAGTATCAGCATAAACACCGTTGGTCTCAACAAGCAGCGTCACGTTCTTGCCTTCGCACAGAGGTGCCAGTTCCTTAAGCTCCGCAACGATCTTCTCATCGTCGACTTCGCCCTCCGGTGCCGGATGTGCATCCGCGAGGATACGGACATAAGGAGCGCCGCACTTGTTGGCAAGTTCTACATATTCACTGATCTCGGACGGAGCGATCTTGGCGCCGTCTTCGTAAGCCAGTACACAGTTAGAGGAGAAGCATGGAATCTCCAGACCAAGCTTTCTAAGGTTCTCCATGGTGTGATCCACTTCCGACGGAAGGAACGGCTTTGCATGGGACGCAGTGATCTCTTCACCGAGTCCTCTGATCTCGATACCTGCATAGCCAAGGTCATGGGCCATCGGATAGATATCCTTCCAGGACCACTCGGGGCATGCCAACGTAGAAAAAGCAAGTTTCATCGCCATTTCGAAAACCTCCGGTTAAAAAAGCCGTGATACTGTTTTCACAGATTATCACAGCGTAGGATTATTTAACGGGATTAGCATACACCCAAAAAAACAGAAAAGAAACGGAAAAAAGTGCTTTTGCCGAATAAAGGCAAAAAAGCGGAAGAAAACGCAAACTCCTATGACCTTACAAGGTAATTCTGCAGGAAAAGCACCCGTCCGGACTTCGTTTCTGCACGCATTTCTTAGTGCGCGTCTGCCACTGCTCCGGCGCTGAAGATCTGGGTGATCTCATTCTCCATGATCGGGCGGCCCCAGATGTTGCCCTGGACGAAATCGCACTGGTACTTCGTCAGGATATCGAGCTGGCGTCTGTCGTCAACACCCTCGGCGACGACCTTGATCTTCATCTGGTGCACAAGACCGATGATCGATCCGACCATGAGGCGCTGGGCATTCTTGATCGGGAGTTCATCGACGAAGGACTTATCGATCTTCAGTACGTTGATCGGGAGCTGCTGGAGATAGTTCAGGGAAGAATAGCCGGTACCGAAGTCATCGAGTGCGACCGTGATACCCATCGCAGAGATCTCCTTCAGGACTTTGACAGCATAGTCGACGTTGGATACCATGACGGACTCGGTAACTTCGAACTCGAGGTTCTTCGTATCGACGCCGGTCTTCTGGATGATGCGCTTGACGGACTGAAGGAACATCGGACTCATCAGCTGTACAGCAGAAATGTTGACAGACATGATACCGTCCCAGTTATTGGCTGCCTTGATGCGGTTCAGAGCGAGGCAGGCCGACTCGAGGACCCACTCACCTAAGGGAACGATGAAGCCTACAGACTCGGCGACCGGGATGAATTCTGTCGGCGGGACTTCGCCGAATCTCTCGGAATTCCAGCGGCAGAGCGCCTCGAATCCTCTGAGTTTTCTCTCCTTCATATCATACTGCGGCTGGAAGCACAGGTAGAGTTCCCGGTTCTTGATCGCAGAAAGCAGACGGCTCTCATACTTCATCTTGCGCATGATGTCGTCCTTCATCTCTTTTCTGTAGAACTGCACCATGTTCTTGCCGTAATCCTTCGCCTTATACATCGCGGTCTCGGCGCACTTGATCAGCTCTGCGGAAGTCGTTCCGTCCTGCGGGAAGAAGGACACGCCGAAGCTGGCGGTTACAGTATATTCGGAATCTTCGATATTAAACGGCTTCGCGAGTGTATCGCGCAGGCTCTCGACATAATTGAGCATATCCTCGTCCGAAAACTGGCGCTGTACTACGATCGCAAATTCGTCACCGCCCCAGCGGCCGATCATGTCTTCCTGATCGATACTCGATGTCAGACGGGATGCCGCAGACTGCAGGACCAGATCGCCGACCTTATGACCCATGGAATCATTGATGGTCTTAAAGTTATCCAGATCAACATAGATCAGGGCGAAAGGCATATTCTTATTGGAAAGAAGCGAGATCAGAAGATCCATGCGGTCGGTGATCTTCACGCGGTTCGGAAGCCCGGTTACCGTATCAAAATGGTTCATCTGATAGAGGCGCTCCTCGTTTTCTTTCATCGCACGGTTATATTCGGAAAGCAGTGTATTCTGGCGCTTCGTCTCTTCTTCTCTCTTCTTGAGGTCAGAGTTCGCTTTCTCGAGTTCTTCGGTCTTCGCCTCGACCCGCTCGATCTCCTGGGCGACCCTGCGGTTATACGCCAGGATGATGCCGACGATGATCACACTCAGGATCGTTGTCGCCAGACCGTTCAGTGCGAAAGTATCTTCGAACCGGGCCATTGCCACGATCGTTGCAACGATCTGCAGTACCGACACTACGATCACTGCGTAAAAACCCTTCATGCTCTGGGACTGGACGATCAGGATCGAGAGCATAAGCTGCACGAGTGAGAAAACTCCACGGAAAGGGACTAGGAAATCAAGTGCGGAAACAGAACCAACTAATGCATTTAATACGACAAAGAGAAGGAACAAAATCACATATGCGGCGATCTTTAACGCAGCGAAACGATGATTCTCTGAAGAATGCAGTCTGGTATCGACGAATCTTTCCATGAAGGATGATTCGTCCGCTCGAACTTCTCTGTTATCCATATCTTGCGCCATATCTGCCCCCACTCCCATAGTAAATATACGCAATTCCAATTATGCACGAAAAACCAGTGAAATACAGGTTCTTTTCGAAAAATGTTTGAAAATTGAAACATTCCGTCTGCCTAATGGTATAATTTTTTTCAATTATAGTAAATGCAAATAATTTGATTTTTAGGAGTTTTTATGTTCTTACCAAAGGCCGCCATCTTCGATCTCGATGGTACTCTCTTCGATTCTATGTCTGTCTGGAAGAAGATCGACACAGAATTTCTTGCCGCCCGGGGGCATGTTGCGACGCAGGATTATACCGACGCAATCAAGTGTATGGGCTGGGACGAGGGCGCCCGGTACACGATCGACAGATACGGCTTAACAGAAACTCCGGAAGAAGTGATCGCCGCCTGGTTCGACATGTCGGAGGATTATTACCGGACAAAGATTCCGATGAAACCGTTTTCGAAAGAGTACCTTTTCTTTCTTCACGAGCATGGTGTGCCGATGGCCGTCGCCACTTCCATGGAGCCGAAGCACAATATCGATGTCGTGATCGATGCCAACGGACTGCGTCCTCTCTTTCAGAACATCACTCTGAATTCCGAGGTCTCACGCGGCAAAGGCTTCCCGGACATCTATCTTCTCGCCGCATCCCGTCTCGGCGTTGACCCTTCCGAATGCGCGGTGTTCGAGGATATCCTCGCCGCAGTCAGAGGCGCGAAGAAGGGCGGTTTTCAGACCGTAGCCATCTTCGACGAGCTCTCCTCCGGCGAATGGAGCGATATGCAAAAAGAAGCGGACATTGCCGTCCGCTCCTGGAAAGAACTTATGGAATAACGGATCTCCTCCGGAAAAGCACTCCCGTCAGATAAAAAAGTGGATGATCCACCATACCAGGCTGAATGCCATAGCGGTGATCAGGAGTGCGATCACGATGTAGACCACAAGCGAGATCAGGCCCAGGATCCATCCCAGTTTTGCAATGCTGCTCTTCGGTCCGCCGGATGCATGTCCGATGATTCCCAGAATGATTGCCACAAGGCTGGTGATAAACAGCGGGTTGATGATAAAGCTGAGCATACCGAACATCAGCGCAAGAACACAAAGACCGTCGTGATCCGGCTTGTCCGGGTTCGCGAGCTTCTCGGCATATGCCTGCCGGTCCTTGTCATTCATCGGGAAAGTATTGGTATAGTTGCTTCTCTTCGGATCAGGGTTACTCTTGAGGGAAGTCGGAAGTCCTGCGCCTTCTGCACTCTGTGAAGGCACGCTCTGCGGAACCGGAGGGATGCTGTCAGCGGCCGGCGTGTTCCCTTCGTCCTCAACTGACGGAGAAGGCTGCTGCCCCACCTGAATCGTCGGATCCGGAAAAACATCCAGTGCTTTTCCACAGACCTGACAGAACGGAGTTCCATCCTCGTTAACGTGCTTACAGTACTTGCAGATCGACATTTGCGGTCCCCCGGTTACTTGTTATAGAGTTTCTTCTTCGCGTACTCGGGCTCGCATGTGATGTTGATGCCGAGCTTTCTGAATACGCCCTCGTCCACGCCCGAAAGGATCGTGGTGGAGTGTGCGTCACTGTGGCGCAGGTTATTGATCTGCTGCATAGCAAGTTCAGCAACCGGGTTCGTCGCGGCACTCATCGCCAGCGCGATCAGGACTTCATCGGTATGCAGTCTCGGGTTATGGTTGCCCATGTGGTTGATCTTCAGATCCTGGATCGGCTCGATAACGTTAGGTGAGATGAGCGGGATCTCATGCTGGATACCGCCGAGGACCTTCAGTGCGTTCAGAAGAACAGCAGCCGAAGCGCCCAGGAACTCGGAGTTCTTACCGGTTACGATCTGTCCGTCCGGAAGCTCAAGAGCGACAGCCGGACCATGTGTGGACTCGGCACGGACGAGCGCGGCGGAAACGACACGGCGGTCATTGACCTCGATGCCGGACTTATTCATCAGCAGCTCGATCTTGCTGACATCCTGACCTTCGGACAGACCCTGACGGACCATGCACTTAGCCTGGAAGTATCTTCTGATGATCTCCTGCTTGCTGGCTTCTCTGCATGCTTCGTCATCAACGATCGCGAATCCCGCCATGTTAACGCCCATGTCCGTCGGGCTCTTGTACGGGGACTCACCGTAGATCTTCTCGAAGATCGCATTAACGACCGGGAAGATCTCGACGTCACGGTTGTAGTTAACTGTGGTCTCACCGTATGCCTCGAGGTGGAACGGGTCGATCATGTTGACGTCTGCGAGGTCAGCAGTAGCTGCTTCATATGCGATATTTACCGGGTGGGTCAGCGGCAGGCTCCAGATCGGGAATGTCTCGAACTTCGCGTAGCCGGCCTTGATGCCTCTTCTGTTCTCGTGATAAAGCTGGGACAGGCAGGTCGCCATCTTTCCGGAACCCGGGCCAGGTGCGGTAACGACAACGAGCGAACGTGTCGTCTCGATATATTCATTCTTACCGTATCCTTCGTCGCTGACGATCAGCGGAACGTTCAGCGGGTAGCCCGCGATCGGATACTGCTTATATACCTTGATGCCCAGCTGGTGCAGTCTCTTAGCGAACTGCTCAGCCAGAGGCTGGTTGGTGTACTGGGTGATCGTGACGGAGCCGACATAGAGTCCGATCTCGGTGAAAGCATCGATCAGGCGGAGCACTTCCTGGTCGTATGTGATGCCGAGGTCACCTCTTCTCTTATTCTTCTCGATCGCGTCCGCGTTGATCGCGATGACGATCTCGACCTCGTCCTTGAGCTCTAAGAGCATCTTTACCTTGCTGTCCGGCTCAAAACCCGGGAGAACACGGGAAGCGTGGTAGTCATCGAAGAGCTTGCCGCCGAACTCCAGATACAGCTTGCCGCCGAACTTTCCGATTCGATCGCGGATCTTCTGCGACTGCATCTGCACGTACTTTTCATTGCTAAAGCCTTCTTTAAACATACTTTTCACGCCCCTTTACGCCAAAGCTTCCGGCATCTTCTGCCTTCTTCTAATACAAATAAAAAGAGCTTCTCGCGAACATTTCTTGAGAAGCCCGTCAGCCTTTTCAACGGCTCTTTGCAATTATAACACATTTTGATATCCTGTCTACATAACAATCCGTCAAAAAGGAAGTACTTTTCTATGCGATTTCTGATTCAAAGAGTGACCTCTGCCAAAGTCGATGTCGGGGGGCAGACCGTAGGTGCCATTGACCACGGATTCCTCGTATTTATCGGGGTTTGCGGCACCGACACCAGAGAGATTGCCGACGCGATGGTCAAGAAACTTCTTGGTCTTCGGATCTTCCGTGACGAGGAGGGAAAGACCAACAAGAGCCTTTCAGATGTTGACGGAAGTCTCCTTCTCATTTCCCAGTTCACACTCTATGCGGACTGCCACCACGGCAACCGTCCTTCGTTCATCAACGCCGGTTCTCCGGACATGGCCAATGAACTCTACGAATACATCATCGAGTCCTGCCGCCCGCATGTAAAAGCTGTCGCGACAGGTGTTTTTGGTGCGGATATGGCCGTTTCCATCGAGAACCAGGGACCGTTCACCATCATGCTCGACAGCGAGGAGATCGTGAAGAAGAAGTAACCCCCCGTTGTTGAAATCCATACGGGTTGTAAGTATAATGTTTCCTGTTCGATGCTTCGATCGTTCAACGGATAGGACTGCAGTTTCCGGTACTGCCAATGCGGGTTCGATTCCTGCTCGGAGCGCCATTTTGACAAGACAACGTCTCCATGCTCAAGGCATAAGCTGGGGACGTTTCTTTTTCTCTTCAAAGGGAAAAACCGCATCGCAAAAACTGAAAGATATCAGGAGGTTTTCCATGTCACAGGACTGCTACATCATGACCGACGACCATTATTTCCGCTACCGTACGGGAGCGATCATCGTACGCGATGGAAAGATGCTTTTCGTACAGAATATCCTGTCCGATTATTTCTACATGATCGGCGGCGCGGTGCATCTCGGCGAGACCTCGCAGAACTGCATCGAGCGTGAAGTCTTCGAGGAGACGGGTGTCCCCTGCAAGGCGGTCCGCTGCGCCATCATCTGCGAGAACTTCTTTAACGGAGACCGTCTCGATGAGAGGATCGCCGGCAAGAAATGCCATGTCATGGAATTCTATTACCTGATGGAAGCACCAGCGGACAGTGCTTTTTCCACGGAAACGGATACCAGCGAGAAACTTGTGTGGCTCCCGCTTGACGAACTCGACAAGTACGATGTCCGCCCGATCATGCTGAAGAAGCTTCTCAACGAAGCCATATCAAGCGACACGGTGATGCACGTCGTGAACAACGATATCGGCTACGAGTCTTGACTCTCCCCCTGGGGCACCCTTTACGATTGAAGCATGCTGTTTCCGCAGAAAGCGGAAGAAAGGAGCTTTATTATGGGCTATTTTATGGACCTTCGAAAAGAACTGGGGCATCGCGCACTCATTATGTCCGGTGCATGCATCATCTTCGTAAATGAAAAGAATGAGATCCTGCTTCAGCAGCGGGAAGACAACAAACTCTGGGGATACCCGGGCGGCTCGCTGGAACTCGGGGAAAGCTTTGAGCAGGCGGCTATTAGAGAGGCCTTTGAGGAGACCGGTCTGATCGCCGACGAACTCGAATTCTTCACAACAGAATCCGGCGAATCCACTCACCATTTCTATCCGAACGGCGACGAGGTCTACGTTGCCGGCCTGGTCTATATGTGCCGCAAGTATCACGGCGAAATGAAGATCCAGGAAGAGGAAGTCCTGCAGCAGCGCTTCTTCGCGGAGGACGAGCTTCCGGAAGAGATGGATCCGCTGAATGACCGGATCATCCGGGAAGCATTCAGGACAATAAACGGCCGCGCCTGATCCCGGACAGCTGCAGGCAGAATTAATTCAACGCAAACGGAAAGAGACCGTTTCGCACTTTCATGCGGAACGGTCTTTTCGGAGGGTATATATTACAAATGATCTGGCTTCTTATCCTTCGATCTCCTCGGTCTTGTAGATGAACTTAACAGTTCCGTCCATGCCGTCGGCAATACCGGAGAAGTTGATGTAATCCTTCGAGACTTCTGTGATCACGCGGACACGGCTAAGGAGCGCGGCGAGGTCGCCATCCAGAAGTTCAACCAGTTTCTGGATGCCCTTCTCATCAAATTCCTTAAGGCCATCGTTCAGCTGCATCGAGCCGTCACGGAGCTGTGTGACACCATCGACCAGTGCCGGGAGACCATCCTTCAGAGTCAGGACACCATCACAGAGTTCCGCCATACCTTCCGCAACCTGCGCAGTACCTTTCTTCAGGTCCGCAGTACCCTTTTTCAGTTCACCGGCGCCGGCGGTTGCCTTACCGACTGCTGCCGTGTAGTCGAGAAGTCCGAGATAGAAAGTGTTATAGCTGTCGAGGCTTGCCTTCAGCTGGATGACCTTCTTCGCGCCGTCCGAAGCCGCCGCGAGCTTAGTCTGTACTTCATCACCGGACATCGTCTCGGAGATTGCCTTCTTCACCTGTGCCTCGGTATTCTGACCGATCAGGGTCTTGATATCACTGCTGTTCATCGTCTCGGAGATCTTCGAGCTGATGAGCGCCTTTACATCGGAGGACTCCATCTGCTGGTCCACCGCCGCGCTGATCTTACCCTTCACTTCCGCTGTCTCCATCTGCGCATCCGTATTCTGCGAGATCAGTGCTTTTACATCGGAAGAAGCCATCTGCTGACTGATCGCACCTTCGATCTGCTGCTGTGTCGCAGCGTCGACCGCGCCTGCAGCAACTGCTGCATCGTAATCGGCTTTACTCATTCCCGTCGCACTCAAGATCACCTGTTCTGCGACGTTTGCGCGTACGCTTGCCTCCACTGCGGCAGCGACCTGTTCACGCACGGCCTCAGCGACCTTCTCTTCCACGCCGGCTTTCACTCCGGATCTGACCTGCGATTCCACTTCAGCCTGAACGGCGGCTGTGACCTGCGATTTAATGTAGTCACGTTTTGCCTCGACCGCGGAAGTAACAGTCTGGAGCGCTTGCTGATAGACCGCCGTATCGTCCAGAGAATTGATGACTCCGTTCAGAACATCCGCGTAGTTGCCGACCGTCATCTTCGGAACCGACAGACCGGATGCCGTGAGCTGCTCCTGCGCCGTAGCCAGAAGAGATTCGAAAACCTTCTTCGCGCCGGCGTTCAAATCAGCGGAGTGGGAATTCAGTTCACTCATGCCGTCATAAAGCTGGCTCGTGCCCTTCGATACCTTACCGGCACCGTCATCGACCGCCGCAGTACCGTCCTTTAACTTCTGTGCGCCCTCGGCCAGTTTATCCACACCGGCAACAAGTTCTTCGGACTTCGTCAGAAGTGTGCAAAGACCGTCATAGATCTTCGAAGAACCGTCGGTCAGCTGGCTCATGGCAGTGGTCAGTTCCTGAAGCGATCCGTTCAGATCGAGATCGGAAAGCGATGTGTTCTTATCCATATCGATCTGGCTGACCAGTTCCGTGGTCGCAATCGTGACGGTCATTCCGAGACTGAAGTTCACGCAGTCCGCGGAGATCTCCACAGAGTCCGGAATCGCCAGTTTGTCCGATGTAATTCCGAGATCCTCAGCCAGGCCCGGGAACGCAAATCCGATCACGACCGTACGGCTTCCGTCGTTGACGATCTTACCGTTGGAGACTTCCACATTTGAGAAAACATTATTGTCGAAGAGCACGCCGGTCAGCATGGTAAAAGGCACGTAGATCTTCTCCTGCTTTCCGTCGATCTCCTTCATCTCATAAGCGTTATTCGTGTATTCGTAACGGATCGTCACACGTCCGCTCTTGCCGGGAAGTTCATCCGGGGAGATCGGGGATCCGTCGAGAAGGTAGGACACCTTCATGTCGACCGGAAGCTCCTTGCTGATATTGCCCTGATAGTAGACATCGTCATTCGTCGTATCCCATACACGCGTATTGTCGCCGCCCATCGTGAAGCTCTCGCCGTCTTTCAGAACGGAGATATCCTGCAGTTCGGACACATCCGTGATGTCTGTCTTTCCGGCGGTATTCCGGATCCAGTCACTGACGATGACTTTCTGTACCGTGCCGTCTTTTCCGGCAATTACATATACCGTTTCTTCTTTAAAAGCACTGTCCGCCGATGGTGTTTTTGTCGTGGTGTCCATGTAGCGGAGGAGGTCATCGGACGAGCTGATTCCGCTGCCGTTAACTCCGGAATCCGGAGCCTGGGCAGATACAGCCGGCTGAGGTGCTTTTGACTTCGAGGAGTAATATGCCGCGGCGGCCGCACCGCCTGCTCCCATCGACAGGATACTCGCGCCGATCAGAAGCGCCAGAGTTTTATTTGCCATAGTGTTTATCGTATTCATACATATTGCTCCTTTCTTGAGTCGGAAAGTGTTTGTTTATCACAGTTTTTCATGCCGGCAGTCGTCTTCTTGATCAATCCGTCAAAAGCCATCAGCATCGAAGGCAGGATCAGGATGACCAGAAGCATACTGATGAGCGCGCCTCTTGCGAGGAGGATACACATGGAACTGATCATGTCGACATCCGAGTAGATCGCAACACCGATGGTCGCTGCGAAAAGTCCTGTACCGGATACGAGGATGGACGGGATCGATGTGCGAAGCGCAGTCCATACCGCGTCTTTTCTGCGAAGTCCTCGCATACGCTCTTCTTTATATCTGGTCGTCATCAGGATCGCGTAATCGACGGTCGCGCCGAGCTGGATCGTACTGATGAAGATCGGTCCGACGAACGGCATGCTCGTTCCCGTCAGGTGCGGGATACCGAGGTTGATGAAGATCGCAAGTTCAATGACCGAGATCAGGATGAACGGCAGCGACAGGCTCTTCGTGACGATCGCGATGATGAGGAATACCAGTAAGACTGATACGATGTTGACGGTACGGAAGTCGACATCAGTCGTCTCGATCAGATCCTTTGTACAAGGTCCTTCACCAATGAGGAGACCCTTCGGGTCATGCTTTTTCAGGATCGCATTCAGCTGGTCGATCTGATCGTTCAGTTCGTCAGTCGCAAGACCGTACTGCGAGTTGATCAGCATCAGCTCCCACTTGTCACTCTTCAGGATTCCGGTAAGAGAATGCGGAAGCACTTCCTGCGGAACATCCGCGCCAAGCAGGGATTCCATAGACAGGACATAGTTGACGCCTTCGACCTTTTCCATCTCCTCGACCATGACTCTCGCCACCATCGGATCGAGCGTCGAATCCGTCAGCACCATTACCTGGGTAGCCATATGGAACTCATCCTTGAGTTTATTGTTGGCAACGACATTCGGCATGTCCTGCGGAATCGACTCGGAGATATCGTAGTAGACTTCGTTACCGGCTTTCTTATAGCAGTAGAAAGACGGGACGATCAGGATCGCGAAGATCAGAAGGAACACCGGGAAGATTTTGACGATCCCCTTGGAGATCTTGCCGCCGGTCGGGATAAGCGATCTGTGTCTGCTCTTCTGAAGCGGCTTATCCAGCACCAGGATCAGGGACGGCAGCACCGTTACGCATCCGATAACGCCGATGATAACACCCTTTGCCATAACCAGGCCCAGGTCGCGGCCCATGGTGAAGCTCATGAAGCACAGCGCGATAAATCCGGCGACGGTCGTAACGGAACTTCCGATAACGCTCGCCAGCGTCTCACGGATCGCGACCGTCATCGCTTCCTTATTATCTGAGAACCTCTCGCGCTGCTCGTTGTAGCTGTGCCACAGGAAGATGGAGTAGTCCATGGTGACCGCCAGCTGAAGGACGGCAGAGAGTGCTTTTGTAATATAGGAGATCTCGCCGAAGAAAATATTCGAACCGAGATTCAGAAGGATCATCATGCCGATCGACAGCAGGAATACGATCGGCGCCAGGAAACTGTCCAGCAGGAGCATCATCGCGAAGAGCGCAAGTACGACCGCGATGGCTACATAGATCGGTTCCTCTCTCTCGCACAGTTCCTTGAGGTCCGTAACAAGAGCGGACATACCGGATACGAAGCACTCCTTATCGGCGATCTTACGGATCTCGGCGATTGCCTGCATCGTCTCGTCGGCGGATGTGGATGTGTCGAAGAATACCGCCATAATGGTCGAGTGATCGGTATTAAATGCATCGTACAGTTTCTTCGGAAGCATCTCCATCGGGACCGTAAGATCCAGGATGGAATCGTACCAGATGACCGACTCGACGTGGTCGACCTGCTCGATCTTCGCTTTCAGGGAAGATACCTGAAGCGGTGTCATGTTCTCTACGATCACGAAGGAAAAAGCACCCTTGCCGAATTCCTTGAGCAGTTCATCCTGACCGATGACGGTCTCCATGTCCTTCGGCAGGTAATCGAGCATATCGTAGTTCACTCGTGTGTTGATGTAGCCAAATACTGACGGGATCAGAAGCAGAAACGTAATGATCAGGATCAGGATTCTGTTTTTGACTACGGCCTTAGAAAAACTCATTTCTTATCTCCCTTCCAAGATATATCGTCGTACTCCGGATCGATATGATCGGGGTACTGGTTCTTGATGATTTTTACGGTACAGATCGCGACCGCAAGATTCAGGATCCCTTCGAGGACCAGCGCGATGCCGAGGAAAGTTACTAGCACTTCCGCCGAGGATCCCGGACGGAACATCAGCAGGAGGCCGAAGATACCTGTCACGACTGCCGTTCCGAAGATGAACCACCAGTCACGGATTCCGAATACTTTCGCATCCTTTGCGATACGCAGTTTGAAAAAAGCATCTGCCATGATGAGAACGCCCATGGCGATCAGGATCAGGTTTACAGCGTGAAGCGGGTGCACCAGCACCGCGATACCCAGGACCGCAAGGATGGAACCGAACTCCAGGTCGTACTGGAAAGCCAGTCGGAAAAGGTCTTTCGAGAAATATCCGATGATCTTGACGATACCGAAAACGATCAGCGCGATCCCGAGGAGTGTACCCATAAGTTTCGTGCCGATATCTGCGTGAAGAATGAATCCGATGCCCAGGAGACAGAAGATCAGGGACATGACCACATATCCGGATTTCGCGATCCGCATCGGTGCAATTCGTCTCATATTCATCACATGTCACCTCCAAATAGCAGTCTTATTTATCATCTGGTAACAGGATACGGCGCGCCCGCTTCAGGCGAAACGGACAGAAAAAAGCCCCGTGCCTAAAATTCAGACACGGGGCTGAATATGTCTAAAAATTTGTTTTACGGATTCTCCGCGGCTCTTCTGATCATCTCCTCGGCCATGCCCTTATAGAGCTGGCAGAAGCGGATGATATGCTCTTCAACGTTCGTCTCCATCTTCTGGTTGAGCCACTCGATCGCAAGACCGAAGCACTCACAACGGTAGAAACGGAGGATGATCTCCGCATCGGACGGCGCGATCTTCACATCGCGGAAAAGTGTTTTTGCATAGGTAGTAACGACGTAGTCGCAGACCTTCCACAGGTACATCTCGAAGACATCGCGGCTGACGGAGTTATAGATGTGCAGGATCGCACGGCGCTTCTGCTCACAGAATGAAACCGCTGCGCGGAGCGCAGTCTCGATCGAGTCGATCGTATCGTACTTGGTAATGATACTGTCGGCATCGTCCTTGATCATCTCCTCTACCAGGGACGGCAGATCCTGATAGTAGTAATAGAAAGAATTCCTGTTGATGCCGCACTTCTCGACGATCATCTTGACCGTGATAGAGGACATCGGAAACTCCTCGAGAAGGTCCACAAATGTCTTCTTGATGGCATCTTTCATAAAACTCGGCATAAGCGTCATTGCTCCTTTCCGTCCCCTATTATACTCCATCCTGACATGCGTGGTATAATGAGCACATATTGAAGCTACCTGTCCAACTGAATTTCGGGTTTTCCTGGAGGGACGTGTATGAGTTTTAAGAATATAAACTTTCAAGATGCAAGGCCGGTTCCGGACTTCGAGAAAGACTCTGCGAAGGCAGCCTCCGGCGCAGCTTCGGATTATAAATTTCCTCTCAACAAAAATGCTGTTGCCGGCTTTATCCTGGCAGTCGTGTATGCTCTCACCGGACCTCTCGGCACATACTATCTTATCTATGACGGGCGCCGCAATGAAGCATTATTAGTCTTTTTAACTGTGACATCGTTTATCAGCTTCCTCGGCGGCCTGATCCTCTCCTTCCGGGGAATGTCCGAGTGTAAACACCAGTGTTTCAAAGGAAGAGGATATGGAATCGCCGGATTTGCCACAACCCTGGTTACTCTCGGAATTGTAGTCAACATGCTTTTCGTCCTTTCGTTTTCGAACTCCATGAAGGGTAAGTATCACGGACCAACGGTTATGATCGGAAATCTCGAGGTCGTTCTGAACCGTGATGAAAGGACGGCAAAAAACGCCCTCGCTCAAACATGGTACTGGGACGGAGATGTGAATAATCTCGTGATCGAAGTGCCGGACGAGTATTCCGACGGAATCGTTATCGACACGATCGGCCAGGCGGACACGGGACCCAGATCACGCATTTTTCAGATCAGCACTCGCAATGATATTAAGAACATAAAGAATGACCGTAATACGGTTGTTCCTGCAGGAACGGCCGTTCATGATGAGGATCTGGTCTTCACCATAGTCGTCGGAAAAAATGTGAAGGATGTCTATATCGAGGAACTGCCTACTTTTGTCCGCACAAACGATGACGGCAGTGTCACGAAATACTGGGTCCACATAAGATTCGAGGTTTCTCCAAAGAATAAGGAATTCTATTCTGAAGACGGAAAACTGTACGATGCCGGCACGCATCAGTTGTCCTCCGGAATTGATAAATCCATGTATCCGGACTGACTGTTCCTTGAGAAGTTTATACGTTCTCTACGGTTCCCAGGAATACCGGAAGTCCTGTGTCCCTGTCCACGATTGCATATGCATACGGACGGTCGCAGTATACTTTCTTCACTTCTTCCGGTTCCATCACGCAGCTCTCGGTCATGACTACAGCAGTTGCTGCAGCGGCCTTCGTGCCGGCACGGTCTACCTCGATGAATGTCTTATGAATGACATTGGAGATATAGGCATTGGATTTGCACATATTCGAAAAGTCTGCCTCTGCCGGGCTGAATGCATTCTTCATGCCCATTCTCTCGAGGATCTTCGGAAGCTCGATATCATACTCGCTCTTAAACTCCGGCATAAGTGTGTTTACTGAATACTCATGAGAGCAGCTCTCCCAGAACTCCCAGTAATCCTCTGAAGTAAAGTTTGCCATGAACTCGTTGATATCGACATTCTCATCTTTCGGCAGGATCGTCAGGAATGTGTATTTCCCGTCGTCATAATCCTTTGTGAAACCTTCAGCCTTCGTGCTGCAGAAGTACACTCCCTCACTGCCGCTGAGCATCGTTACTTTCTGCTTCTCACCGGATGCGGTCGTGAATTCACCTTCCGCTACCTGGTAGTCTTCGTACCGTTCCGCCCACTGTCCGTCGAAAGTGATCGCATTGACGAGCACCATGAGGCTTGTTGAGTCGACATCTTCGAGCAGCTTACTGATCCTGCCGTCCGTCTTCTTGCTGACCCATTCGTTGATCTTATCCGCTGTGCCCGCATCAAACGGAAGCACATCCACTCCTGCCTCGTAATTGTTCTTTACGTATTCGAGATAATCATCATACACGCTCTGGCTTCTTCCCTCGTTGATCCAGAGGGAATTGGCGATCTTCAGGGAATCATTCTTCAGAGAATTCATGCGCTTCACGGAATACCCGAAAGCTTCCACGGTATCTCTTCCCGGCACCATTGTGTTCATCATCTGATTCAGAGTGTCTCCGTTCGCGCCCGCCGCCGTCATCGACAGTGCAAAGAAGATCGAATCCGGAGAGATCATGACGTTCCTCCCGTCCGCCTCTTCTAAGCAGTTCTTCATCAGCTCGAAAATGAACTTCGCATATGCTTTTTTGTTCTCTTTATCTTCTTTTGCCGGCTCGTACGAAGAGCTCGTGACCGGCTTCTGAACGAGTTCAAAGATCGCTTCCTGCCCGTTCTCTCTTTTCTCTGTCAGCACGTTCATCGTCAGGTTGTTATTCGCTGCTTTCTTCGCCGTTTTCTTTCCGCATCCCGTCGCCATCGACATCATCATCGAAGCGGTCAGCAGCATAGTCATTATCTTTCTCGTTTTCATCGGTATTTCCTCTCTTTTCGTTTTTCGATTACATATAAAAGACGCTGCCAGTGCTTTTCCCGTTGCAAAAAATAAGTGCATCATCTACTTTTCGTGTTTTCCGATTTTGTCCCACTCCTCGCGAAAAGCACCTGCGCGGCGGGTTTGCGAGTATGATACAATACTTCTGTATTCTATATAGGATCCGGGGATGAATGTATGCACTACGATTGTCTGATCATCGATGATGAGCAGGTGCTCGCCGATAATACCTGCGAGTACTTCAATATGTTTGATGTCAAAACGAAGGCCGTCTACAGTAAGGCGGACGCGCTTTCCTTTTTCGATGAGGATGATACCTCATTGATCCTTCTGGACATCAACCTCGGGGACGGTTCCGGCTTCGAGCTCTGTAAGCACATCCGCTCCACAATGAATCTCCCGATCCTTTTCATTTCTGCAAGAAATACCGATGACGACAAGATCATCGCGCTCAATATCGGCGGCGACGATTATGTCGAGAAGCCGTATTCGCTGGGCGTTCTTCTGGCGAAGGTAAAGGTCATGCTCCGCCGCTTCGGCACCATGGAAGAAAAAGAAACATCCGACACCTTCGAAGACGGCACACTCTCGATCGATAAGAAAAACAAGACCATCACCGTCAATGGCGAGCCGAAGAAGCTCACCAGCATGGAGTTCTCTCTTCTTCTCTACCTCGTGGAAAACCCGAACCGTCTGATCACGAAGGCGGAGCTTTTCGATAACGTGTGGAAAGACAAGTTCACGTCCGACGGCACGCTGAATGTACATATCCGAAAACTCAGAGAGGCGATCGAGGAAGATCCGAAGAAACCGCAGCGTATCGAGACCGTCTGGAAAGAGGGATATAAGTACGTCACGGGGGCCGGCAAATGAGGAAGAAAAGATTTCTTATCTTCATCATACTGACCTTTGTCATCGAAGGCGTGATCGCCGGTATTCTCCTTTACCGTTCGAGGGATATTGAGCAGGATACCGTCGCGATCAACGACTGCATCAAGGTCATCGAGGAAAACTTCGGTCAGACCGACAAATACCTCACTTCCCGTAACTATTCTCTCATCGGCATGGACGGGAAACTTCTTTATAAGAATGCGGAAGATATCTCCACCAGCGTCAACGAGGCCGTCAAAAACAACGACACGATCCTCGACATAAAGCAGGGAGATAAAGTCGTTGGAAAAGTGCTTTTCCATAATGACACGCAGGATCGGATCGAGAAGAACCAGCGGGCGATCGCCGTCACGATCCTTGTCATTTCCGCCGTGCAGGCAGCGATCATCATCGCATACGTGATCTACCTGAAAAAGACGATCGTAAAGCCGTTTGACGAGCTGTCCGGATTTGCCGAGCGCGTCGCCGGCGGCAACCTCGACATCCCGCTCCCGATGGACAAGAAGCACACGTTCGGTGCTTTTACCGAGGCATTCGATATCATGAGAGATGAGATCAAGAAGTCCCGCGCCGCGGAGAAAGCCGCGAACGACGCGAAGAAGGAAATGGTCGCGAAGCTCTCACACGACATTAAGACACCGGTCGCCTCAATTAAGTCTGCATCCGAATTCGGATATGAACTCGCGAAAGACGAGAAAGTGAAAGAACGCTTCAACCTCATCAACTTCAAGGCTGACGAGCTCACCGTGCTGGTCGATAACCTCTTCCAGTCGAGCGTACACGATGCGACGGAGATCACTGTCAGTCCGCGCGAAAATGACTCGTCCACCGTCAAAGATGCGATCCTTCACGCCGACTACTTAAGGCGCGCAGGTGATTTTACGATCCCGGAATGCAAAGTCTTCACTGACAAGCTCCGCCTTCAGCAGGCCTTCGATAATGTATTCATTAATTCTTATAAGTACGCGGACACGAAGATCGAAGTGGACGCGAAGCTCGAGGGCGAATATCTGAAGATTTCTGTCCGTGACTTCGGCCCGGGCGTAACCGATGAGGAAGTTGCCGTATTAAAAGAAAAGTATAAGCGCGGTAAAAACAGCGAAGGCAAGGACGGCGCCGGCATCGGTCTGTATCTGGCATCGTACTTTCTGAAGGAGATGGACGGCGACATACTCATCACGAATGAGGACCCCGGGCTTCAGGTGCTTTTCCTGATAAGAACGGTCTGACGCCGGAGTTTCAGTGCTTTTCGAGAATTAAGAAAGATTTAAGAGTTCCTTAAAGGCAGTTAAGACTTGAAAAAGTATGATAGTGCCATAAGGAGGCGGAAAGCTATGAACGAAATTATTAAAACACAGAAACTTTGCAAGACTTTTTCTAACGGCGGTGTGCAGCAGCACGTGCTCCGAAACATCGACCTTTCGATCTATGAAGGTGATTTTACCGTAATCATGGGTGCCAGTGGCGCCGGTAAATCCACTCTTCTTTACGCCCTGTCCGGCATGGACAAGCCGACACTCGGTGAAGTTACTTTCGCAGGAAAGAACATCACCAAGGGAACACCGGATGACCTTGCTCTTTTCAGAAGAAAGAACTGCGGATTTGTCTTCCAGCAGACCTACCTCGTTGACTCCATGAGTGTTCTCGATAACGTTCTCGCAGCGGCTCTTCTCGTTGAGAAGAATAAGAAGGCGGCAGGCACGAAAGCAAGAGAAGTTCTGAAGTCTGTCGATATCGATGAGAATCTCTGGAACAAATTCCCGACACAGCTCAGTGGCGGTGAAGCCCAGCGTGTCGGTATCGCAAGAGCTCTGATCAACGAGCCGAAGCTCGTGTTCGCCGATGAGCCGACCGGAGCCCTGAACTCGACAACCGGTAAGGATGTCCTCGACATTCTTACAAAAGCAAATAATAACGGACAGTCCATCGTAATGGTTACCCACGATATCACATCTGCCCGTCGCGGCAACCGCATCCTCTACGTCAAAGACGGTGAGATCGCAGGTGAATGTGACCTCGGGAAGTATGTCAGTGGCGACAAGGAGCGTCACCTGAAGCTTCGTGACTTCTTAGGCGGAATGGGGTGGTAACCATGACAAAAGAAAAAATGCTCGCGAAATCCCACTTTCGTAAGAATAAGGGAAGTTCTATCGGTATCTTCTGTCTGATGCTCCTGGCTTCGATGCTCATGTCTCTGGCCATGATCCTCTTTACCGATACCTATCCGACCGCAGCCAAAGAAGCGGAGCGCCTCGATGGCGGAGACGGAATGATGTACGTCTCAAGTGAAACGCTCAAAATCGATGATGCTTATCTTTCAGATCTTCTTCAGGGAGCAGAAAAATACGAGCTGGAAAAAGCACTGTATTATCCTCTTTTATCTCTTCCGTTCGGATCTTCCGAGATGGATAATTCCGTAAAGGTCTGCCGGATGGAATCCATGATGAAAAAGACAATGGCGCGTACCGAGATCGCCGAAGAAGATGCCTCCATCACCGGTGATTTTATCTACCTTCCGTATCAGTTTAAGACTTCGGGTGGAATGCACGTAGGAGATGACTATCACATCTCTATCTCCGGTGAAAACTATGACCTGAAAGTCAAGGGATTTCTCAACACCGTATATGGCGGATGCAATAACAGCGGACTTTATGAGATCTGTGTATCTGATGAAGTTTATGAAAGAATGAATTCCAAGATCGGCGATGCCGGTGAATCTTCTTTCGTAGTATTTGAACTCAAGGACGATGTCAAGATGGGACAGTTCCGCATCCGCGTCCTCAATCAGTTGAAGACTGATGATGCTCTGGCAAATGTTTCGCTGCAGCCGGTCTCCATGTACCTCGGTTCCCGTACATTTATGTCGCTGATCATTGCGGGTTCTTTTCTCGCCGTAACCATGCTTGTCGTCATTGTCATCATTCTCATGATCGTCAACAGCATCGGCAACTATGTCAAGGAAAACATGAAGACCATCGGTGCTCTGAAGGCCATCGGCTACACCAGCCGCAACATCAAGAGTTCTGTCCTGATGATGTTCCTGACTCTGGCTCTGATCGCTTCCGTTATCGGTATCGCCGTTTCTTACCTGCTGGCTCCGTCGATCTCTTCTCTGGTCATTGCGCAGATGGGTGTTCCTTACAGTGTTTCTTTCAGTCTGATCGCAACCATCGTAGCCTTTTCTACCGTCGTACTTCTTACTGTGCTGGTTACACTTTTTGCACTTCGTAAGATCAAGAAAATCGAGCCGATCGTTGCTCTTCGTGAAGGTGTGGAGAGCCATAACTTCAAAACCAACCACTTCAAACTCGACAAGTCCGTTTTCGGCCTGGATGCCAGCCTCTCCATGAAGACGATGCTGCACAATAAGCGACAGAACATTATCACATTCTTTGTTACCGGATTTATGGTATTCATTTGTGTCATTGCACTTCTGATGTTCGAGAACTTTAACAGAAAACCGAACCTCAGTCTGATGGTCCCGGAAATCTGTGATGGTGTTGTCTCTTTTGACAAGGATACCTGGGAAGAAGGATATGAGTTCCTTTCCTCTCAGGAAGGCGTCGAAAACATCCGCAGATACCGTGAAGATTCGATTTATGTCGGACAGGAAGATTCTCTGTACCTGATGGTATATGTGGATCCGACGCAGAAGGCCAATAAGGATGTTTGCTACAAGGGAAGACTTCCCTCACACGAAAACGAGGTCAATGTCAGCGGTAAATTCGCCAAACAGAACGGTTATAAGATCGGTGATGAGATCACTCTCAATCTGGGCGGCAGAGAGTATACCTACCTGATCACAGGATTCATCCAGAGCCTGAATAACGACGGTCATGAAGCCATTATGTCGGAAGCGGCAGCAGCGCATATCCTTGATCTGGAATCGATGCCCACGAGTTTCCTCTTTGATACCGAAACCGATGAGCAGATCGATCCGATCCTGGATGCCTGTGAAGAAAAGTTCGGTGAGAAAATGGTAGTCCGAATGAATATGGTGAAGTCCATCGAAGCGTCTATGATCACCTTCAAGGGAATCTCGACCCTGATGCTCGTGATGATGTGTCTGATCTCCGCACTGGTGATCCTCCTGGTACTCTTCCTGCTGATCCGCTCTCTGGTCTTCAGCAAGAGAAAAGACTACGGTATCTACAAGGCCATCGGTTACACATCGAAGTCCCTGATCCTTCAGACGGCAGGCTCCTTCATGCCGACCATTATCCTTTCGGTCATCCTGTTCTCTGTAGTGTCTTACTTCGTCGCGAATCCCTACATGCAGTTCATCATGATCGCCTTCGGTCTCATGAAGTGCACCTTCGCTATCCCGATCCCGGGTATCATCATCGTAGGTGCGGGCATGATCATTCTCTCCTTCGTCTTTGCCGTACTGCAGGCAAGAAGAGTTAAGAAAATCGAACCTTACCAGATGCTGATCGCAGAATAAAAACAAGTGCTTTTCAAAAAGCACCCGTAAACGAAACATTCATAGCAAAATGCCAAAAAAAGTGGTCCGCTTATATGAAGCGGATCACTTTTTTCTGTTCGTCATCTGTTCGAAATTACACATCATTTTTCGAACATATAGCGAACCCAGACGCATTTTGCACATTTTAGTGTTTTTTTCGCATATTGTTCGCGAAAAGCACCCGTCCGACGAACATATTGCGAACAGTGTCCTTCACGCCCCCGTCTTCCCGTCCGCATACTCGACGAGCATCTCCGGGATATACTGATAGTGGTGGCTCTTGTAGAGTTTCGATACCGCCGCCGGGGATCCCGGATCGCAGTGCGAGTTGATCCTTTCCGCCAGATGCGCGATGCTTTCCGTCGTGGAATCGCCATCCTGGAAGTACTCCTGATAATCCTCATCTTCTTCCGATCCCGCCGTGATAAAAGCACTCTTTCCCATCGTCTGGTTTCTATCGAAATATCCGTAGTCTTTCGCCTGCTCTGCGTAGTCGCTCATCTCTCGGGAATACGGTGACCAGAAGGCCGGACTTCCGATGATATATTTTCCGAACGGCTGGTTGTCATAGCGGTCGGAATTAAAGAGCGCATAGTGGGTAAAAACACCACCAAGAGAATGGCCGAAGAGTGTCGAGTTTTCATTGTCGATCGCATACTTTTCGCCGAGGTACGGCATGAGGTTATCCGTGATGAAATCGAGGAACTTATCCTTCCCATCGCAGAACACCGCCGCGCGCTCGACGTTATCGGAATTGCAGATCGAATAATCCTGTCCGATGGAGATCACGATCTGCGGCTCCGCACGTCCTGCTTTCATCTCTGAAAGCAGCTTCGCCGTATCGTTAAACCGCCATACCGCATCCGTCAGAACAATCGCCGGATAAGTCTTTGTCTGGTCGTAACCGAAAGGAAGTGCGACATGCACTACAAAACTCCGGTCCAGTTCCTCATCATAAAATGTATACTCGACGACCTGATCCTTGATCGCTTCGACCGCGTCCTTGTCGAGTTCCCAGGACAGATCCTCGTCCTGATTTCTCATGTTCAGCATTTTCTCATCAGCAATCTTCTCCGATATTCCGAAAGGAAGCATCTTATACGACTTATCCTGCTTTGCTTCGAATATCCGGATGATGTCCTTCGCCCACATTTCTTCATCGATATCCTTCCCGAAATAGTAATACTTATATTCATCCTTCCGGTATTCTTCCAGGATCGCCGGAAGTTTATCTTTCAGTTCCTGAAGGTCCTTGATCTCTTTGGTAGTCAGGGTATTCCCTTCCAAAACCGAGTACCATCCAATACCATCTTCCTCTTTCAAAGGACCTGAGATCATCGTCCCGTAATGGCGCCCGTCGACAACATACCCTCGGATATAAGGGACAAACATCTCTTTGTATTCTTCCATCTCCTCATCCGTCCATCCCGCATAGGCTTCCGGGTTTTCCTTGATATCGCGGAGCATATCTTCTTTTTCCCAGATCTCGAAATAGACGCCGTCCTGATAATTCTTCAGAACATCGTCTTCTTCCTTCTGTTTGTTCCATGGTTCATCGAGCACGGTAAGCGGGCCCTCCGTCACCTTAGAAAGCTCGTTTTCCGTCATGTGATTCACCAGATTATTAATCGAAGCCGACTTGCTCTCCTGGCTCACACCCGCGACCTGCCCGCCCTCGGAAGAGGAAGAAACAGTTGTCGCTCCTTCCGTCTTTTTCCCGCATCCGCAAAAGCACTGCGCGACCGCCATTACGCTGAGAACTACAGCCACTGCTTTTATTGTCTTTTTCATAATAGAAAACCATCCTTTTTGCTTTGTTGATCCTCATGATAAACATGCAATAAGAATGGCTAAGGAATCTTATGTGGATTTTATGTGGAGATGAGATCCGGCATCACGGATACAAAGATGAAGACGGCATCAATGAAGATGCCACAGCTCGCCGTTCGGCATGATGTGTATGTCGCCGGGGAGTGTCTCGATTATCTTCCCGGTTCTCGCATCACGCACGACCGTCTCTTCCCGGAACTCCGGATCTTCGTACCAGGTATTAAAGTAGAGCCGCTCATTCTCGCGGTAAAAGAAGCTCTCTTTCTCCCCGATTCTAATCGTCTTTTTCTTCGGCCAGATCAATTCCAGTGTACCATTATTCGGCTGGCGCGAAAGCGTCAGCGGATGCTCGAAAAGCCGGAGATTAAAGCAGTCATCCACCACTGACAGCGGAAGAACAGCGAGTTCCTTCACTTCTCTTTTTACGCAATCAAACTGATGGATTCGGATCTCGCGTTCATCGAAGTCTACCATTACAAAGGAGATCTTCTGATCGAAATAAACGGGCTCTCCAATCGCCATGTTTTTCCGTGAAGACACAGGTTCGATCACTTCCCCGTCCGGGTAGTGGATCAGGAGAAGATGATTCCCGTCGACCAGATGTCCGTTCTGATATTCGTAGATCTCCTGGGCTTCAAAAAGATCGCCGTTATCGTAGTCCATCGCGTAGTACCACTCATCCGTACCCTCTCTTACCGGACGCATAAATGTGATTCCGTGAAGATCCAGATCCTTCATCTTACCCCTCCGTATTCTCTGCTGAAGCTGCACCGGAAGCCGGAAGCTCGATCGTCGCCAGCACATCGTCCCCGCTGTTTTCCAGGCGGCACGCTCCACCCTGTTTTTCGAGGATCAGTTTCGCCAGATAAAGGCCGAGCCCGGATCCTCCGCTTCTTCTGCTTCTTGATTTGTCTGTCCTGTAAAACGGTTCGAAAAGATGCGCAAGATCTTCTTCCCCGATATGTGCGCCGGTGTTTCTTATGAGCACACGGACCACTTTCCCGGAAGCCTCCTCCGCCTTTTCGAAAAGCACTCTTTCGCCCTTTTCTCCGTCGACCTCGACCACGGCACCTTCGCCGGAATAGAAAGCCGCATTACTTAAGAATGCTCCGACCGCGAGCGAAGTCAGTTCCTTATTACCTTCGAAGAACAGGTCTTTTTCGATGTTCAGCTCCATCTTCAGGCCTCTCGACTCGAAGAGTTCTTCGCACTCTTCCATCTTCTCTTCAAGGAGCTGCGCCATATCTGTTTTCGTGATCACGATCTCTTTTCCCGACTGCATGCGCGAAGCCGTCAGGATCTCGTTAATGAGGCTCTCCATCCGCTTCACCGTGCCAAGTGCGCGCGGCAGATATTCATCGTGATCCGAGTACGGTCCGATACCGTCGATCATGCCGCGGATCTGCCCCTCAAGGACTGTCACGGGCGTCTTCAGCTCGTGCGATGCCGCAGAGAAAAACATATCCTTCTGACTCTCAAGTTCATTGACTCTTTTGATCTCTTCTTCCAGCTCGACCGTCCGCTTTTTCAACTCCGTGATCTTCTCATCGAGCTGCGAGGACATACTGTCGAGATCTCTGGAAAGATCACCGATCTCATCGACTCTTTTCGAAGAAGATTTCTTCGAAAAATCCAGCTCCGCCATCGCACGTGATACCGTACTCAATTTCTTGATCGGCTTTGCAAAAAGCACTGTGTAGATGTACGCGCACAGAAGTGAAACGATTACGATCGACACGATGATGACCGGCAGACTCTTTTGGATCGCCGTCGTCATCGTATTTCCCTGATCTACGAAGTAATAGTATTCCAGCCGGTATGCCGGTCCGTTTTTCTGAAAACGGAAAGTCCCGTAGTTATTGAAATAGTAGGAATTCTCATGCTGTGCCATGAGCTTGTCGAACTCTTCGTAAGTCCGTATCGCATATACGGAATTAAGGGCAGTAAGGAGCGGCTTTCCATCCGTCGACGCACTGACATTATAGATCACGATATCGGCCCCGGTCTCCTTGACAAATGCATCCACGACCGGGCCCGCGTTTTCGTATTCTGTTCTTCCCATCGTCTCGAGAAGATTCTGGAAATCACTATCCACGCTGTCCTGTTTGGCCGTGTTATAACTTCTCGGCGTGGAATAGTACAGTACTCCGATGATCAGGGCACCGAAAATGATCTGCACCAGGAATGTGATGAGAAACACTTTCACGGACAGATGGGAACGGATCGCATGAAGGATGCCGGAATGTTTCTTTTCGCTGTTACCTGCCAATCCGGTACCCCCTTCCGCGCACAGTCTCGATATAGTCGCCGCCCAGTTTGTGGCGGAGGTTTTTGATGTGACTGTCGACGATCCTCTCGTCAACAAAAGAGTTGTAATCCCAGAGCATGTCGAGGAGCATTTCGCGGGTAAAGATCCGGCCAGGATGTTTTGCCAGAGTCAGCAGGATATCGAACTCGCGGGAGGTCACTTCCACGCTCTTTCCGGACACCAGAACTTCCATACGATCGGGGATGAGCGTCAGCTCACCGCAGACTACAGAAGATGCGGATTTTTCTTCGTCGGAAGGCGCATCATTTCTTCTTAAGATCGCACTCACTTTGCGAAGAAGAACGGGCATGGAAAACGGCTTCGTCATGTAGTCATCCGCCAGAGAATCGTAGCCTCTGATCAGATCCTTCTCTTCCCCGAGCGCAGACAGCATAAGAACAGGTACATCCGACTGCTTCTTGATGACCTCACATACACCGTATCCGTCGATCTTCGGGATCATGATATCGAGGATGACCAGATCGAATTTGTCCTCGGAAAAGCACGACAGCGCCGCAACACCATCTTCTGCTGCGGCGACATCATAACCCTCATTACGAAGGTAACTTGCGAGGAGTTCTCTGATATCCGGTTCATCTTCCACTACTAGAATCTTTTTCATGATTCCATTATAAGCCTGTTTTGTGGATTTAATATGGAGAACGGAAAAACGTCAGATCAGGTCTCCACTTTTCCGGCATCGATACCCATATAGTCACAGTATGCGCTTCCTGTAATGAAATACCCTTCCTGACGGTCAGACAGTTTCGTAAAACTGAACACCGCAAGGCCGATGGAAAGTCCGCACAGGAAGACGGCGATGATAACACTCCCGGTCAAGTGCTTTTTCGCAAAACAGATGCACATAAAGATCGCGGCAAGCGCAAGAAATACGGTACCAATGAGAAGTCCTGTAAACCACACCGGATACATGATCAGATCATGGTTCAGGGCATCGATACTGTGAGATTCATTTCCATATTTAAACTTTGCAAGCTGAATACCGGCCAGACAGAGAAAAGCCAGGATGGAAAACACAAACCCTGCAACCTCGAAGACCTCATTTACCCCTCTTGTAATTGCGGGGGTCTGATTTACAAACATCGGGGCCGGAATCGGCGTGACACGGACAGTTTCCCTTCCGCTTTCAAACACCGGATCATCTGTCAGCTCAGGTGCATCCTCAGACTGGTCCTGTCCGCACGACGGACAGATCTCAGAATCCGGATCCAGCTGCGCTCCGCAGATCTTACAGATCTCGATCTTCTCGTTCTCCAAATTGGTTTCAGTTGTCTCACTCATACTTTTTGACCTTTCAATTTTTATCCGGCAATCAGCTCAGAATACGATCGATCTCTGCGGTTACATCGTTGATTGCATCATTGTGCTCTTTCATCTTTTTGGAGTTATATGAATCATATGAACTATACGAGCCACTATATTCATCTTTTGAAAGTTTCAGATCACTATAACTTTTGGTCTTCTTCGAGAGTTTGGTACAGCCATATATGGCCAGACCAGCTGCAATCACGCAGATAACCAATCCAACGATTGCAATATTATCTGAATGATCTTTCGAGATACTGCGAATGACCAGACACAATCCTAATACCGTCAGAGCACAGCCGATGATCAATCCTCCAAACCAGAGAGGATACATATCCAGGTCATGGTTAATGCTCTTAATAGTGACCCAACGTTCGGATTCTGTATCTACCTCAAATGGTAACAAGTGGATAACAAGAAGACAGATCGCACCGAGGAGTGCAACGATAAGACCGGCGACAGATGCACTATTGTTTTTCGCTTGAGCACCACCGGTATTCGCAACAGGAACGGCATTGACCGGAACAGGAGAAGGTGCAGCGGCTACAGGAATCGGAGGAGGCGCGACTTGAACAGATCCGGCAATAACCATATTCAGTTCGGGCAATGATCCAATCGGCTGCCATTCGTTCATTCCCTGTCTCCAGACAAGAGTATTGGCATTGATCATCCCGGATTGTGCCATCCGGGTAAGTGTAGCCACATCATATGGGCCTGCTGACTGACCGTTAACAACAACATTATAGAACATTGACATACAATCCCCCCTAAGTGATCTACCGCCTCTTTCCCAGGCGAAAAGCACAAACTGATAATCGTAGTATATCACCTTAAGCACACTGTATCCCCATCTTTCACAGATTGTTTACATCCCCTTTTCCGGATCCTGAAATCAACACGTGTAAAAATATCGCAATTCCTATGCACAGACTGTATAGTCACTGCCAACTGACCGTGATATAATAAATTTTGTCACGGCAAGGAAGATCGGAGGTAATGACCATGGCTTTTAATGTTTCTTTTTCCAACACCATTCCCTTCAATGATCTGAAATACAGGAGCATTTTCCTGAAGATCAGCGGTAGCATTATGGTAGAGTGTGATAATCCGAATCTTCTTGTTCCCGAAAGCGAGACGACCGTGAAGTATGTTGCCGATATGGCCAACTATTCCATCGCAAGAAAACTTTTTGATATGGGTGCTGCAAACTTCCGTGAACTGTCTTCGATGCTTGCCGAGTTCGTGGAGATCATCGGCAGTGATCTGAAGGCCAGATCCGTTACTCTCGTGGGCGCATCTTTCGACCCGATCGTTCCGGATGAAGCAAGTCAGACCCGCATCAACAGAATGGACGAGATGGCGAAACTTTCAAGCGGTCCTTCTGCTATAGCTGCGAAAGTTCAGGAAATTCAGGCTCAGGCAGAAAACCCGATGAGTGCAGCTCCTGCGGCTGCTCCGGTTTCTAATGAGCCCGTACTCATGAAGTACTGCTCCCGCTGCGGAACACCTTCTTCCGGCACGAAGTTCTGCACCACCTGCGGAAGTTCTCTGATTAAAAAAACATAAAATCCACATCAAACACAAAAAGTCGCTGTTCACGTTACTTTCTGCATACCTTGCAGCGACGCATTCAGCGACAAATGCAAAAAGTCGCTGTTCACGTTTCTTTCTGCATACCTTGCAGCGACGTATTCAGCGACAAATGCAAAAAGTCGCTGTTCACGTTACTTTCTGCATACCCTGCAGCGACGTATTCAGCGACAAATGCAAAAAGTCGCTGTTCACGTTACTTTCTGCATACCCTGCAGCGACGTATTCAGCGACTTTTTGATTAAAACTCAAATCTGAGCAAGAGCTTATCTCTTTCTGGACTCACTCTTCTTTGCATTCTTTCTCTTAGTGTCCATGCGCTTCGGCTGCGAGGATATCGTACCCTCACTTTCCGTAACGTATGCCTTGTTTGCGCCCTTATACTCTTTTTCTTCGAGCGGCAGGATCGCGTTAAAGATGATACCGATCAGAGCACCGATCGCAAGACCCGACAGAGAAATATCTACAGAGCCGATCGAGAACTGGATCGCACCGGAGTAGTTCACGCCGATGGAGAATCCGAGGATAAGTGCTGCGATGATGATGTTTCTGCTCTTACTGAAGTCGACCTGATTCTCTACGATGTTACGTACACCGACTGCAGAGATCATACCGTAAAGAACGATCGAAACACCGCCGATGGTCGCTACCGGCATCGATCCGACCAGCGCCGCGAATTTCGGCGAGAAGGAGAAGAAGATCGCGCAGTATGCAGCGATGCGGATAACCTTTGGATCATAGACTTTCGTCAGGGAAAGGACACCTGTGTTCTCGCCGTATGTGGTATTCGCCGGAGCTCCGAAGAGAGATGCAAGCATTGTGGCAAGACCATCGCCAAGGAGTGTTCTGTGAAGACCGGGTTCTTCGATGAAGTTTCTGTTCGTTGTGGAAGAGATCGCGGAGATATCACCGATATGCTCGACCATGGTAGCCAGAGCAATCGGCATGATCGTGATGACCGCATTTGCCAGTGTTGACCAATCCGGATCCTTAAAGACCTCAAATGCTGTGTTCTCCATCTTGAAAGGAAGACCGATCCAAGCAGCTTCTCGTACAGAATCAAAGTTAACGATGCCCAGAAAGCACGCTGCAATATATGAAACGATTACACCCAGAAGGACCGGAACGATCTTGATCATGCCTTTTCCAAAGACATTGCAGACCACCACCACAAGGATCGCGAGAACAGCAACGATCCAGTTATCCTTACAGCTGTCGATCGCTGTCTTGGAAAGTGTAAGACCGATTGCAATGATGATCGGGCCGGTAACGACCGGTGGGAAGAACCTCATGACTCTCTTCTGACCGAATGCCTTGATCAGAGCTGCCAGTACCAGATAGAGGGCACCAGCTGCCAGCACGCCTATACAGGCATACGGGAGGAGCTCCGGATGAAGTGTTTCAACCTCTTTCCCGTCAACGATCTCCACCGTCCATGCAACTGCCTTATATCCGGCAATAAAAGCAAAGGAGGATCCTAAGAAGGCAGGGACTTTACCCTTTGTCAGAAAATGGAAAAGTAATGTACCTAAGCCTGCGAACAGAAGTGTCGCAGATACAGAAAGTCCTGTCAGCGCCGGAACGAGAACCGTCGCGCCAAACATAGCAAACATGTGCTGAAATCCCAGCACGAACATCTTGGGATATCCGAGCGTTCTCGCATCGTATACCGCACCTTTGTTATCACCCATAA
>CAMYWO010000019.1:0-33660 GCA_947302815.1 uncultured Clostridia bacterium
CTCTGATCACTGTTTGACTGATCACTGTTCGATTGATCACTCTGATTGCTCTGATTGCTCTGATCGCTGTTCTGGGACTGATCGCTGTTTGACTGATCACTGTTCGATTGATCACTCTGATTGCTCTGATCACTGTTCTGGGACTGATCCTGATTAGAGGATTCCTGCTGCTGTTCAGCCTGCTCAAGCATTTCCTTGATCTCGTCATATAGACGCTGGGCACGATTATTATGTCCATTACCGTCATCTGTCGCACATTCCTCTTCGGAAAGGATATAAAGGCATTCTTTAAGGACTTTGATCGTCTCTTCCAGATTTTCCGGTGCCATAGCATCATCTCCGAGCAGAGCGAGCTTTGCCAGTGCCAGGTTGATACGTACAGGGCATTCTTTTCCTTCCGGCGGATCCTTCTCAAGAGCCGTCTCATAATACTTGATGGCCTCTTCATAATCCTGACGCTTATACATCACGTTGCCGTTGTTGTAGTAAACGATGTAGGGTTCATTGAAGTTGGCTACCTCAAGAAGACTGAAATTCTCATCGTAGTTCTCTTCTTCATACTTGGAAATTACCCACTCGTTATAGCCGTATGTAAAGGCAAACTTAAAGAGCACCAGTCCTACGAGTACATAAGCGATGATAATAATTCGTTTGATCATTCTCTGACTCTCCTTTTGTAGTAAATCAGGTCATAGACCAGCAGTACGGTTAAGGGAATAGCAAACCAGTAATACGTATCTGCATATCCTTCAATCGTAGATTTTCCTTCCGATGCATATTCATCCAGGAAATCTGAGACGTCTCCCAGAACATCCCGAAGAGTAGTAGGTTTTTCAACGTGATAGTATTCAACGCCCAGATCAGAAGCAATCTTTTTCAAATTATCCTCGTCAATATAGGACAGCGCGTCCACTTTCCGGCCGTTGTCGCCTCTTGTCTTCATGTAGGAAGCTGAACCATAATCGTCACCTTCATAAGAACGGACTTTCATCTTTCCGCCTTCTTCAGTTCCATATCCGAGAACAGCTCCGCTGACGACATACTCTCTGGCGCCCTTATAGGAAGCGAGTTTCTCATTTTTGCTGGTGATCTCACCATCGCTGAAGAAGTATACGACCTGTACACGGTCTTCATCCTGCTCAGCATCCTTCTCCAGCACCTCCTGCATAATCGGATACGGAAGATTCAGGGAAGTTCCCTGAGCATAGTACTGTGTCTGTCCTTCCAGAGAGTTGATCGCAGACATAACTACATTCGTATCGCTGGTATATGGTGCCAGACGGTAAGCATAGTTACCGAAAGCAATTACGGAAAAACGGCAGCCCTGCATCATGTCCATAATATATTCGCAGTCTGCTTTAACCGCATCGATTCTTCTTCCGTCTCCGTCAAAATCCTCAGCAAGCATACTCATGGAGTTGTCAATTACAAAAAGAACATCCACATTCATTTCTTTGATAGGAACATTATATGAAAACACCATGATGCGCAGATTCATCGCGAATAACAGAAGGACGATCAGGATCTGACGTATATAATTCCATACGCCTTTTCTCTTCATCACCAGCATGACGATACATATGATCGCCATGAGCCAAATTGGAATGATCGGATTGATCTTCATAGTTTCACCCTTCTACTGATCACGAAATGCACACAAAGGCAGATCGTTAAAACCGCTACTAATTTTTCCGGATACTCGGTCTCTGTGATATCACTCTTATAGATAACAGAAGTATCCGTCTTCTCTACTTCTTCGATAATATCCTGCGCCATCGAATCCGATAACAGAGTAAACAGACGTCCGCCGGTGCTTTCCACGCAGGTTTTGTAATCATCGTAATCTACAACGTCTTCCGGAGCTGCTGCAAACACCTTGATTCCGTACTTGATACAAAGGTCTGTCGCTTCATTTAACTGAACGAACGGCTGACCCCAGAGTTCGTTATCTGTTGCAAGAATGATAACTCGGGTGCGGGAAGCATCTTCCTTAATATCCGGGAACTGGAATACTGTAGAGGCAAGACCGTCGCCGATAAGCGAAGAACCGGCATCCCAGTGATCAGATTCTGTTCCGTCAATGATGTACTTGTATTTCGCAATATCATCCGCATCGGTATATCTGTAGTACTTCGCAGCATCAATATAGATCTTGCAAGCCTCTTCGATCTGATCAAGGACCTCGATAATATAGTCATAATCAGTTGTCAGAGGAACAAGAGTTACTGTCTGCTGGTTAAAAATCGTAATACCGAATCGCTCGCCTTTCAGACCGGAAACGAATTCTTTCAGTCTTTCACAGACCAGACTATCGACCTCGATCATGGAATTCGATGTATCCAGACAAAGGAAGATATCACGGTTATGGATCTCCGTGATCTTCTGCTTCTGACGGAAAGGTCTGGCAAGAAGTCCCATCAGCATGCACAGCGCAAGAACAATACTTACAATAACGACAACACTGCACACTCTGTACTCAAACATCTTCCGCTTGAAATAAGAAGTATTCTCGACGAGATCGGTATTAGCAACCTTTTTTCCGTCTTTATACTTTTTTCTCGCTCCGAAAGTGATCAGGGAAATGATTATGATGACCGGGATACCGATCGCGATCATATACGGGATTTTTAATTCCATGTCATGATCACCTCCCTGGCTTCGGCAATAGAGGTCATTGTCTCTTTCTCGGCTCTTTCCGCAAATTCAGGTGCGTAGAATTCTTCAATCAGGCTGCTGATCTGATAAACATTATGTGCTTTCAGTTCATTCAGCGAGAAGTTCTGCGCGTTAATTCCTGTCAGATCATGTACAAAAAGACGTACGATAGCGGAAAGCTCCTGATGCGCCGTACGGGCATCGATCTCTCCTGACTGATACTGTCTTTCAACAACAGCAATTTTTTCAAGGTATTCTCTCTGTGCGGCTTCCTTGCCTTTAAGTCTGAAAACCGGTACCGGTTCAGGTTTTTTCTTCTCCTTAACAGGAGTCTTAAGTTTTTTACGTATCAAAATCACTGCTGCCAGTGCAATCAGCGAAGCAATGATAACCGATACCAGTATCACGATCGGAAGCGTGCTATAGGAGAAAGGATCTTGTAAATCAACGGATGTTTGCATATCTGTGTCTCTCCAATAGGTCGGTTATTTTCTTAGCGATCTCGTCTTTACTGCTGATATCCGTCGAGAGGATCGCGTGACGCTTCAGCATATGTTCATTATCCTGAAGTATCTTCTGTCTCATATTGTGTTCCATTGTGGCCAGTTTCTTATCCGTGGTAACGAATCGCGGCAGGTATCTGTTCTTTTCGACTTTGTAAGTACGTTCGCCGGCCAGGACAGCGTCATTTACACTGATGAAAAGCATGTCATGCTGACAGATAAGCTTCTTCAGTACAGTCTCAGACACCCCGGAAATGCCCTTCATATCCGTAATCACAAATACGACCATCTTTCTTCTGAAGTTCTTAAGAAGATACTCCAGCGTCTTATTCAAGTCGGATTTCTGCGATTCTTTCACGTCTTTGTCGTACTGGGAAAGAAAATGCTCTATATCGTAAAGACGCGTACGAAGCGGGAAAAACCTCATCTTGCCGTCGATGTTGTACATAGAACCTACAAAGTCGCCATTGGAATACGCAAGATAGGAAAGAGTGCCGGCGGTATAGACCGCTACATCCTTCTTCGTTTCTCCACTGTCAGTCTCGGCATTCATCTTTACACCTGAATCAAAGATGATGAGTATATTATGCTTCTTCTCGGCAATATAACGCTTAACGAGAAGCATACGGCTTCTGGAGGAAGCTTTCCAGTCGATATCACGGATGTTATCGCCCGGAATATACTCACGAAGGTCCTCGAAGTTCAGACTCTTACCCATAAAGACAGACTTATAAGAGCCATCCAGAATACTGGTTGCCTTAATGTTAGTATGTATCGCGAGATTCGCCCTGATTTTTGTAATGTAATTCAGGATCATGGTGTCGGAACAGCTCCTACGATCTTATCAATAATGTGCTCGGAAGTAATACCATCTGCAACAGCCGCAAAGTTCAGTGAAATACGATGACGGAGAACACTGTGGATCAGAGTCTTTACGTCATCCGGTGTGACATAGGAACGGCCGTTAATGAGGGCAACCGCTTTGGATACCTCCATCAGAGCGATGCAGCCACGGGTACTGGAACCGAGAGTGATATACTCGGCAAGGTCTTTTCCGATCGTCGCAGCCGGATTTCTAGTCGCACTTACGATATTGATGATGTATCTCTTGATGGACTCATCAAGATATACCTTTCTGGCCATCTGCTGGAGGAAATATACATCCTCAAGTTCAACAACGGCATCCGACTTGGAGAAAACATCTTTCTCAATACGGTTCAGGATCTCAAATTCCTCATCCTTGGTCGGATAGTCGATCTTCTCCTTCAGAAGGAAACGGTCAAGCTGAGCTTCGGAAAGGAGATAAGTACCTTCCTGCTCGATCGGGTTCTGTGTAGCAATTACCGTAAAGATCTTCGGCATCGCGTAGTTATAACCGCCGATCGTTGTCTGATGCTCCTGCATGACTTCGAGCATAGCGGACTGGGTCTTGGCACTGGAACGGTTGATCTCGTCGAGAAGAACAAAGTTCGCATATACAGGACCAAGTTTTGTCTCAAATGTATTCGTCGTATAGTTGAAGATCTGGGTACCGATGATATCACTCGGCAACAGGTCCGGCGTACACTGGATACGCGAGAATTTACCATTCACCGCATCTGTCAATGTCTTTGCAGCTGTTGTCTTAGCAAGACCCGGCACAGACTCAAGCAGGATGTGACCGTTGGAAATGATCGCGATCAGCAATGACCATCCAAGACGTGTCTGTCCTACCATCTTCTTGTAATAGCAGTCTGTGATCTTAGAAATGATCAGCTTACTTTTTTCAAGCTCTACATTCGTAATCTCTGAGTTGTTCTCCATTCCTCTTCTCCTCTCAATAAACCTAAAGATTCATTGTTATTTTTCAGTTAACTAGTATATAGTATTTCATATTCAAATAGATTGCAAATGACAAAAACCTCACCCAAATGCCCTCTCTGTGGTTATAGACGAGATAAACTTCAGTTTTGTTGCATAATTTCAGAAATAAATTAAACACTCATCCCTCATTAAAAGAAATGAGTGTTTATATCATAGGAAAAAAGATGATCAAAAATCCGCCTTTATTCTCCGAAAAGCACTGTTACTTGCGTCCATATAATGAGCAGGCCGTCTCATAGACCTCATTCAGGCCTTCGTCCTGCTGACAGTAGAAACTGTGCAGATACTGCATCATCTGGAAATCCTCCTCTGAATCGATATCCAGCACAAGATAATCCGTCATGATCGATATACCGCAGCGGTAATCAAGGATCGTCTTTTCGATCTTGCCTCCGAGGAAAGCCGGGGCATATGCGTAAAGGCTTGCATTCAGTTCGTAGGAAGTCGGCGCCTGCTGGCGTGCCGTGTAGTTCGACGAACAGATCTTACGGAAAAAGCCGTCTTCCTTCTTCTCGACCATATTAAAATACGGACTTCTTCTCGCCTGAACAACACTGAATACGATATCGTACTCTCCCTTTGAGAACTCCTTAATGATATTCTCCAGGTCCGCTACACTTCTATAAGGCGAGGTAATGTCCAGATCAATAACGACGTCCGGATGAAGGTCAGCGCACTGGAAGAAGGTATCCTGGATTACATCAACCTTCGGTACAGTATCTCCTGCAAGTTCCTCCTTACGGTCGATATACACGATCGGCATTGCATCCTGTGCTTTCAGAAGATCCTTAAGAGGCTCACTGTCCGTATTCACTGCCAGAGTGATACTGTCTTCCGGGTGCTTATTCTTATACTGATAGATCGTTGCCAGAGTATAGTAGACCAGCGGAATACCGTTCATTTCCTTAAGATTCTTATTCTTAAAGCCCTTGGAACCTGCTCTTCCGCAGATCGTAAACAAGATATTCATTTCTTCCACCCCCAAATATAGTCGGTATATTCTTTTATCTGTTCTTCCGTCTTAGATACGATCGTAATGTCCGGCGAATGGCCGAATACGATCGAATTATCCGGGATATCAGCATTGATCAGATAAGTATTTGCGGACACGATGACATTGTTTCCGATCCTCGTGTCCCCTAGAACGGTCGCATTTGCATAGAGCATCACATTATTTCCGATCGTCGGATAATAGAGCTGACCGTTTTTACGGTTGCCTCCGACAGTGACTCCCTGGTAAACAAATAGATGATCCCCATATACGGCTCTTCCGAGGATCGTCCCGAGCGGATGCTCGCACAGGAAGTGCACAGGAAGATCGATCGCATAGAACCAGTCGACACTGTGCATGATTTTATTCAGATAATAGACCTGATCCGCAGAATCGCAATATCCGTTCTTCACATAAATGGCTTTTGCGACACGATAAAGGAAGTTCATCCACTGAACGCTCATATAAGGAGAAAAAACGATTTTCCCGTCGTTATAGAATCTTTTGTTCGGAAGATCGCTATAATTATGCTCAAGTACTTCCATCGCGTCTTTTACACCGGTACCGATGCACTCTTCATCTATATCGGTCCAGTAGCTGCGAAGCTGATGTACCAGTAGTGAGGTAAGCGCTTCCTGACTGTATTCCATGTTAAACCTCCCCCTGCGTCAGCTTCAGGACATCATAAGCATGGCTGTAACTGCTGTCATTATCTTTGCCGCAGAAGATCATATCAAGGAAATGATCCAGTTCACGGCGCTGGAAATCATCACGTACTTCATTAAAATCAATCGTCTTTCCGGAAACAAGGAAAGAGATCTTATTGGCAGCGATATCGCCGATCACCGTATCATCATCCATGAAAAGTTCAATCTTACGGATCGTCTTTCTGCCGAAATAATCCAGATGAAGTTCCACGATCCGATCCTCATACTCACCGATATAGATGGCATAATCATCACTGTCGATCTCTAATGAGGACTTCTTTCCGATCATACTTCTGACCGCCAGAGGCTTACCGAACAGGAACGTTAGATAATCCCACTCATGGATCAGATCGATACTCACACCACCACCGAGATCTTTGTGGGCACTGTAAGTATCACGGTAATCCTGGCCGGGTCTCCAGTCAGGAAGGTAGCTCGAAGAGATAGATCTTACCGAGATGACCTTTTTCGGATCGATATTTTCGGCGATATACTGGATGACGGCATTATAACGGAGCGGACAGGCCACATAGTAGACCGCATCTTCTCTCCACGGGAAATCCGGTATCGTTGAAAGCTGGTTTACTGAAACAAGCGGCTTCTCGATGAAAAAGTGATCAGAAAGATCATGGAAAGTACGTAATGTATCCAGATGAAACTCGGTAGGATTGGTAATAAAGACCGTATCATACCGGCCGCTGATCTCCGACATATCGGTATAAACGTGATCTACGCCGGGAACTTCCGAGGTACTGCCGGATCTTCTGAAGGCATCGATCTGTACATTCAGATCACGTTTCTCACACACTGTGCGAAGATTATTGATATGGCGTTTCGCGATAGAACCGAAACCGACAAAACACACACGGAAATCCTTCATCTTAAGCTCCTATTCTCTGGATCAGTGCAAGAGTATTCTTATCCTGTTCAAATCCGTAAAGCGGTTCCTTATTTTCAAGAACGACGGCGAAGAATTCCAGGATCTCGTTCTTATAAGCATTTTCTACGATAAAAGTACTGTAACCGTTCTCGTGTTCTGTCTGCTCGGTAAGCTTGACAGATTCCAGTTTCTTTGTGTCCGGATTAAATTCTTTGAGGCTTTCAGGTGTACCATCCCAGCTGTAGTAGGAACCTTCGGTGTACACCTCGAGTTTCCTAACGGCAACAGGCGAAACAACATCTGCAATGAGCATGCCCTTATTACCGTTCTCGTGCTCGACCTGGATAAGGAAATTGTCGTTATAACTGATATTCAGTGAAGTCATCAGATCGGAAAGGACACTGAGGTCCTTCACTTTACCAAAAGTCCCTGTAAGCCAAGGAAGCTCAATGGCAAGGATCTCACGGCAGCCGTTCGTGCGGACATTTCCTACGAAAAAGTCCTTATAATTCTCCCACGGATGCCAGTCCGGAAGATACTGGCCGACATGATATATGTAGTTCCACTTCTGCTCCCTATCGATCTTGGATCGGATATAGCGGATCTCCTCACGGTAGAAGAATGTGGATGAAAGAAAAAGCTTGCATCCGTTTTCCTTCGCGAGTTTCATATTTTCATCATACCCGTCTTCGACAAGATTCAATTCGGTAAAAACATTCCATTTCTTCGTCAGGCAGGTCTTGATGATCGCCGCATGGGACAGAGGGGATGTGCAGACAAATGCACACTGGACTTCACTTCCGAGTTCATCAAGTGATTCACAGCACTTGATCCCGTAAAGTGATGAAGCTTCGTTTCTTCTGTCTTCTCTGCTGTCTACGCCGATGATCACATATTCCGGGAACAGCTCACGAATGAGACGGATCCTTCTTTTACCCATCGAACCTAAACCGACTACTACAACATTCATAATGTCATCTCCTGTTATTCCAGATCATAAAAATGCTTCTTAAGATCGATATTTCCATTCATTACATAGTCCACGGCAGTCTTTGCGATCCGTGATGCCGCATTACCGTCACCGTAAGGGCTTACGACAGATCGGCTGACCGCCATATGCTCTTCGGAAAGTGCTTTTGAGATTGCTGATATGATCGATTCCATGTCCTCGCCGCAGTTGATAATGCTCTTCGACTGAAGACGTCCGCGCTGGCGGTCTCCGATATTGACAGTCGGGATCCGGAAAGCCGGCGTCTCGATAATACCGCTCGAAGAATTACCGAGTACAAAACGTGAGAACTTCATCAGAGACAAATACCTGCGCACACCGAGAGATGTAAATACATGCAGATTAGGGATCTCCTTCTCAGCTTCATCAAGCATACGGTTAATAAACTCGCCGCCACGGTCCGCATTCGACTTTGTCACAATGAACTGAAGATCCGGGAATGCTTTGATTGCGCCGAGAAAAGCATCGATCTGTTCTTTCGGGTCTTCTTCCTTTGTGGTAACCGGATGATACGTGCAGAGCGCATAATCGCAGTCATTCATTCCGATACTCTCAAGCGCGTCGATCTTATCCATATCCGCGATCGTAAGAATATTATCAATACTTGTCGAGCCATAGTTAAAGACACGGTCAGGATTCTCGCCCAGCTGGATCACTCGCTTTCTGCTGACTTCATTGGTAACAAAGTGCAGATAACTGATCTTCGAGATCGAGTGACGGATCCACTCATCGAGAGCGCCTTCCGAAGAATCCCCGCCGCACAGATGGAACACCGGTGTTCTCGTATTTCCGGCTGCTACAGCGACCGAAAGCATCTCATAGCGGTCACCGAGTAAGATGACTGCGTCATACTTCTCTTTTGAAAAAAGTTCCGTAAACTTAACCAGAGCTTCTGCCTGGTTCTTCGAAATATCAAGATCTGTATCCGTGTTTACGGGGATCTCGATCCTATGGTCGATCCGCTGATCGATCTCATCGACCGTCATACCGAAACGGGGTGAAAGATGTGTGCCGGATACCACAAGCTCGACTTTCAACTCATCATTTTCTTTCTCTCTGAGCTGACCGATCACAGGCTTAAGGAGACCGTACTCCGCGCGTGTTGTTGTTATCACCGCAATCTTCTTCATAATTCTATCGGATCATCCTCTTCATAATCTCTTACCGCCTTAGTGCCGATCACAGAAAGCCACTTCATCGGACTCAATCCGTTTCCCGGACGCTTCACGGTAAGGTTATTCTCGGAAAGCACTTCTCCCTTTCTGATCGCGCACTTGGCAACGATACTCTTTCTGGCAATCGGGATGTTCTTTCTTTCTGATTCAGACGGTTTCTTGTCACCGGAACCCAGAGCCTGTTCGATATTTCGGACAGACTGTACAAGTGCTTTTAACTCAGAAGGCTCAAGACTTGCCTTGTGATCCGGGCCTTCCATATTCCGGTCAAGCGTAAAATGCTTCTCTATGATCGTAGCGCCTAGCGCTACAGCTGCAATCGGGACTTCGATTCCCTTAGTATGGTCAGAATAGCCAACCGGCAGACCGAATTCCTTCTTAAGTGTATCGATCGCCTTCAGATTCACATCCTTAAAAGGCGTCGGGTATTCAGTATTGCAGTGCAGAAGCGAGATCTCAGAAGTTCCGTTCTCTCTAAGCACTTTTACGGCATCTCTGATCTCTTCGATCTCACACATGCCAGTCGACATTACGACCGGCTTTCCGGTCTTTGCCAGAGCAACAAGATACGGATAATTCGTCACCTCACCGGAAGGGATCTTCCAGAAAGGCATATCGATCGAAGCGAGGAAATCGATACTGTCAAAATCAAATGGCGTAGAAAGAAAACAAATGCCGACCTGATCACAGTATTCTTTGAGCTGTATGAATTCATCGTAAGAAAGTTCGAGTTTCTCAAGCATGGACAGCTGGGAATCTTCGCCGGTCGTCTTCTTCTGGTATTCTGCTTTCTGGGCACGTGGCGAAACAAGATTCTTCGCCTTAAAAGTCTGAAACTTAATGCAGTCTACGCCTGCTTCTTTTGCAGCGTCAACAAGTTTCTTCGCCAGTTCAAAACTGCCGTTATGGTTTACGCCTGCTTCTGCAATAATATATACACTCATCGGATCACCACCCTGCAAGGATTACCGAAAGCGGTGACGCCGCTCTCAATATCAGAAACGACATTACTTCCCTGGCCGACCAGGACATCTTCATCGATCTTTGTACCCTGACGGACTACAGAACATGCACCGATATGGGTATTATTGCCGACTTTGACATTGCCGAGAAGTACTGCGCCTGGAGATACGTGACAGAACTCGCCTACAGAACAATCGTGCTCGACAACGGATGAAGTATTAATGATCGCACATATACCGATTACAGCCCCTGTATTCACTACAGCATTTTTTCCGATAAATACGCCCTCCGCGATATCTGCATTACCTGCAATTACCGCTGAAGGATCAATGATTGACGGAACGGCGAATCCGAGTTCTTTTACCATGGAATAAAGCTTTCTTCTAAGCTTTACATCACCGATACTTCCAACTGAAATGAATGCATGCGTCCATCCGTTTTTCAGAAGTTCCGGAAGATCACCGTCTGAACCGGCAACGGAAACACCCATGATCGAAACAGACGCATTACCGTCAACGATTCCGACTTTCTCGTACTCACCGGCACGGAGAACAGAATCTAAAACAGAAGCGCAGTGTCCGCCACCGCCAATAAGAAGTAATCGTTTACCGTCTGCCATTACTGTCCCTCTCCATAAAGTCTTTTGCGCATACGCTCAAGCTCGGGAAGCTGACCCATATCCATCCATTCATTTTCACTGATGGGATAAACGGCAACCTTTTTACCGAGGCTCTTCTGAAGCTCGACAACATCCGGAAATCCGATGCTGACATTATCTTCCATCTCTTCAATGACTTCAGGTTCTACAATATAGATACCGGTATTCGTAAGGAACGAAAGCTCCGGCTTCTCTTTCATTTCTTCAATGGAACCGTTCACGCCCATCTCGATTACACCGTAAGGAATACTGATATTCTTATACGCGCAGATGATGGTAATGACATTCTTGTTCTCCTTATGGAACGCGAGCATGCTCTCATAATTTGCAGTAAGAAGAGCATCGCAATTCGCAAAGAAGAAAGTATCGTTGATCTTTCCTTTAAGAAGACTCAAACCGCCGCCGGTTCCAAGCGGCACGGTCTCATCGTACCAGTTGATATTGTAATGGTTCTCATTATCATTGAAGTACGCTTTCATGAGTTCCTTCTTATAGTTAACGATAATGTGGAATTCATCGCACTGATAACTCTGATACTCCTGCATGATAAGCTCAATGATCGGAAGCTCACCGACCGGGATCAACGGCTTCGGAAGCACGCGTGTGAACGGATCGAGTCTTGTTCCGCGGCCGCCTGCATTGATAACGACCGGAACATGAAGAGCTCCTCTCTTCTTCTCATTTCCGACACCATTATAAAGATCGATGATATTCTTATTCTCATCAACGATCGGAATTACCACATAATTCTTCTTGTGATAGAGCGTCTTGGCTTCATCGACAGAATGTGCGATCAGAGGAGTAAGATTGGCTGCATTACTGACCTGATCCGTGATCTTACCGCCGGCAAGCAGGAAACGGCGGATATCTCCGTCCGTGATACATCCGGCCAGCTTGTCATTCTCATCCACAAGGAAAAGGATGCCGTTTGAATTCTTGTCAATGGCCTGCATCGCCTTTGACAGAGGAAGATCGTTTCTACCGATAAAGTTCGCAATCTCGTTCTTATCCATGGCTCAAATCCTCAAGAAGTTTCTTTACCTGTTCGGAAACATAAGAGATCTCATCCTTCGTGATCTGTGTGCTGGATGGAATATTCAGGATACGTGACGCATAGTACGGAGCCTTTTCCAGCTGATATGTGATCTCATGCTCATAAGGTTTCTGTTCGTTGATCAGGCCCCAGATCGCTCTTGTCTGGATTCCCTTCTCATCGAGCGCAGTAATGATTTCACGCATGCTAGCGGTAATACGTGTGCGGTCGATATTGAGAGAATAAAACCACTTGTTGGAAGAAGTTCCCTCGCGGAAAGGCATCAGCTCGGCAAGATCAAAGCCTTCAAAAGCTTCCTTATAAAGCTCATAATTTGCCTGCTTTCTTCTTACAAATTCAGGGAGTTCTTCCATCTGGGCAACACCAAGAGCCGCCTGAAGATTGGTCATTCGGTAGTTATAGCCGATCTCATCGTGAATGTAGTAATGCGGATCATTCTTAGCCTGTGTGGACAGATATCTGAGATGATCAACTTCCTTCGGATCATTTGCAGTCACCGCACCACCGCCGCCTGTGGTAATGATCTTATTGCCGTTAAAGCTGAAAGCACCGAAATCACCGATCGTACCGGCATACTTACCGGCAAACTTACCCTCGGTGTAATGAGTGCCAAGAGCCTCTGTCGCATCTTCAATGACCTTCAGGGAATACTTCGAAGCCGTCTCCATAATCGATTCCATATCCGCCATATTACCGAATACATGAACGACTACGACCGCCTTTACCGCCTTGCCCTGATAGGTAAGTGCTTTTCCATCGAACTGACACTCATTCTCACAGAAAGAACGGAGTTTGACGGGATCGAGACAGAAACTGTCATCACAGTCAATAAAGACCGGTGTGGCAAACTGATACTTGACCGGATTGACCGCAGCGATAAACGTAAGCGGCGGGACCAGAACGACATCGCCAGGCTTTACACCTGCTTCAACCAGCGAAAGATGGAGTGCGGACGTACCGCTCTGGCAGGCTGCCACATTCTCGGTATGAAGGAACTTCGCCAGTTCCTGTTCGAGCTTCGTGATATACGCGCCGCCGGTAGAGACCCAGCCCTGTTCAACGGCATCATTAACATACTTCTTTTCATTTCCTTCGAAATTCGGGATAGAAAGCGGAATATAAGCACACATATAAGAAAATGTCCTTTCTCAATTACATCTTGCTGTCGAGGCTCTTACCTGTCTCGATATGCTGGAAATTCGGCAGATAGTCTTTCATGATATCGACGATCTGCGCTTTAGTTGTAGATTCCTGTTCAAAAGCACTGTTCAGGTCAGAACACAGTTTCAGAACGGATGCCTGATCCGGAATCGCCTTACCGGTGATAACTCCGAGGGCCTCAAAACGGTCCATGTCAGCAGTCTCGGTATCTGTAACAAATTCCTCATAAGCCTTCTCACCGGAAGTATCCGAAACAGAATAATGTACAGGATACTCAGTCGAGCCTTCCTTAAGAGCCTTAGACTTCTCGATCGCCTCGGCATCGGAATCGCACTTCAGTACTGTATAACCGTGTTCCTCGATCAATGCCGTAGCAATAGCATCAAAGGTCATCATCTGAGCTTCTTTTAATTTCGGGAAGAAGATCGCGCGGTTCTCTCCGAGCATACAGGAAAGCATGCAGATCTGACCGGACTCTTCCGGAGATACGAAATAACGGCGTACATCTGACGGAGCAGAGATAGGCTGAAGTTTCGAAAGACGTGCAAGACAGCCTGCCGGGAGCGAACCGTTGGAGAATGCCACGTTGGCAAAACGGGCCGTTTTTACCGGGAAACGGTCAGAATAACTGAAGATCAGGTCTTCCATGATCCTTTTTGACGCTCCCATAATATTTACCGGGTTGGCCGCCTTATCGGTGGATACACAGAAATATTCTTCCGGCGCATACTCGGAAAGAAGATCAAGAAGCCCTTTCGCATGGATCACATTATTCTGGATCAATGCTTCTACAGAATGGATATCTTTCTCGGAGCGCACATGCTTGTGTGCGGAAAAATTACCGACAATATCAAAACCGCCGCGCTCACGGAACATCTTCTCAAATACCGGAGAAGCAAAATCCATCGGATACGGGATATAATCATCCGGAACATACATACCGGGCGTGGAACGAAGATCACGTGTCAGCTCGGCAAGAGCATTCTCATTAGTATCTACAACGACCAGAGTTGCCGGTTCAAATGGCAGGATCGCCTTAATGAAAGAAGAACCGATGCTGCCGGCACCGCCGATCACGAGTACGGACTTCCCTTTTATCTTATTTGACAGTTCATCTTTATTCTTGATAATGTCGTTCAGGAACATAGATTTCTCTCTATGCGTAACATACTGACCGATAAACTTTTCCAGATTAAACATTCTTCTCTTTCCTCTTTAGCACACTTAAGAATTTATCCTTGTACTTTATAATAACATACATCAGACAAACCGTATAAACTCCGCCGAAAATGTATCTTAAAACAGGCATATCATACATCTCGTTGATTGCAATCGTTATGATAACGGAGAATGTCGCCACGGCGATAATCAGTTTATACGGGAACACCTCATTCATCTTGTGGAACTGGATGATCAGCATATGCGCGCCAAGGAGCCAGACAAAACCTGCGAGCGTTGTATATGCGGCAGCGATATAACCGTATCTCGGGATGAAGATCGCATTCAGGACAAAGTTCAGAAGTGCCGCTGATGCGCTTGCAATCGCCATACCAATGATTTTCTTGGTAAACTGCTCCACATTAACAAACATGGTATACAGGAACTGCATAATACAGCCGCAGGCAACCGGAGGCATTACGTACAGTGCGATCAGATACTTCTGACCTCCGATGATGTAAAGGATATCCGGCGCAAAAAGCATGATAAGGATTGCCATCGAACAGAAAATGAGGATATACAACTTCGAGAATTCACGGACATCTTTGTACTTCTTTTCATGAAGCTTCTGACCGAGCCACGGGGCATACGCGGAGTTCAGCGAAACGATCAGAATTGAGATCAGTGAGCCGCAGGTATAGGCCATACTGTAGTTTCCGTTAGCCTCTTCTCCGCAGATGTTCGTGATCATCGTCTTATCCATGGAATTAAGAAGTGACATGGACAGAAGATGCGGGATAAACGGAAGGCATACTTTAAAAGCGTACTTCCAGTACTTTCTATTGAAGTTCTTCCCTATCTTAATGATGACAAAATACAGAATGATACCTACCAGGATCGCAGGGATCAGGCTTCCGATAATACGTCCTGTAAGACGGTCTTCCATTGTCATAACCAGAAGAACGGAAAGTAATGCCGATCCCAGTGAAACAACAATGCTTAAGAATACCGACATCTTATACTTGTAGTAGTATCTTTCTCTTGCCTGGAACATGTTTACTGCAGGCAGGAAAACAAGATAAACAAGGATACAGTTCAGATAGAACCGGTCAAGCAGCAACATCGGCTGTATCAGCGGAAATATGAGATTCAGGACCAATATTGATATGGCCGAGGATAACGTACTCAATCCCAAAACAGAAAGAATATATTCATCGAAAGTATCCTCAAAATCATATCTGGCGCTGATAAATGTACTGTCCAGATTTAATGTGATGCAGATCGTAAGTATGCCGAGCCAGGTCGTGAAATTGTTGTAACTTCCAAATTCAGCCTTTGTAAGCAGTCGGCCGAAGATCGGCGTGGTTATAATACCGATACTTCTCATCAGGAAGTTGGAGATCGTGTACCAGGCACCGGCTTTCAGTGCTTTTCCTTCAATCTTATTACTCATATCAGTTAAGTTCTTTTTCCTCTTTTTTATATGTGATCTTTTCCGGTACGGAGAACAGGAACAGCATGACAAACAGTGTAACTGTACCATATGTCATCCAGAAAACATTATCGGTAAATGCACGGACAAGCAGTGTGACCAGACAGAAAAAGTAGAAAGGTCTCTTATACTTGAACGATTGCAGTGAATTCTTCACGATCAGCACCATAACATAGCCAAACCCGATCAAACCGTTATAAGTATGGATGTTGATATAGCTGTTATGGGAATTTCCGACGTACTTCTCCCAGGCAAGAGTCTGATGGATATCTGCACCGAGAAGCAGATTCTTGCTGTTGCTGAATGCGTATTTCAGATAATCCTTCCAAAGATACATTCGGGAACTGTTCATTCCACGGTCACGGAAAGTCTCTGAAACCATCGAACTGTTAAACATATTAAGGATCTTATCGAAATTCACGGCGACACCTGCCACGAAAATGAACAGGACTACCAGGAAAAGTGCACGCACATCGCGCTTCTTCGTCCGATACATCGAGTAGAAAATACCGACCAGCAGGAATGTAGATGCAATGATACCGCCTCTGCCTCGCGAAAGAAGACTCATTACCCACAGGAAAGCGACCGGCCAGAAGTAAGGTTTCTCATCTCTGGATTCCGCAATAGCGTAATAAAGGACCGTCGGGTAAAGCATGTAAACGGATACGAAATTGTTGGAAGAATTAATATACAGATCGCCCCAGAAGCCTACCGTAAGGAATTTGAACATAACGATCAGGCCGTTGAGAAGCAGTATTGCAAGAAGCGACTTATAATAAAACCTCTTATTCAGGAATAAAAGCGCGATGAAAAACTGGATAAACATCAGCGCGAACGGCTTTATCGAAATCGATCCCACCATGAAATAGTTCGCAGCGCCCGTGGCCGCAAATATCAGCAGGAAAAGAATGACGTTTCTTCTGAACATATGAAGGTTCACTACGAAAGTGACCACTGCGCCGAAAAGAATAGCCGCATACCAGAACATCTGAAACGGTACGGACTCATTCTGCGTCAGCAGTGCCATCGCAACAAAATACAGGCATCCTGCCAGAGTGATCGTCGAATTTTTAACATTAAACGAATCTGTCATTTGCCCATCTCCTTACGAATAGCCGCAAGACATTCCTTATACTCATCAAAGGAAGAAGGTATCTGTACCTTATCCGGATTCCGGTAGGATTCCTTCAGTGATACGAAGAAACGGTCCAGAGGTTCCTGATTCATACCTTCATTCTTAATAAACTTATACAATAGAATAACATACGGTTCCTGATCCGTGATCATTTTCGGTGTGGAGACCGCCGTACTTCCGCAGGAGATCAGTACTTTCTTATCCATATCATTCTTGATGCAGAGGATCTCGAAAGGAAGCTCGTATTTCTGATAATAACGGAATCCTTTTCTCTTCTCGCCTTTACTTCTCGGATGGCTCTTCACGAGCAGATCATCCGAACCGAAAGAGTTAAGCGTAAACTCGTAAAGAGAATTAAGCGTGGCAAGATTCTTTCCATCGAAAAACTCATCCGAGATCTCTTCAAGGATTACAGAAGACTCGTCAAGCGCCACATCGCTTCCGGGCTGGAAAACAGCCTCAAGGACCCCCGCATGTTCTTCATGATCGAAGAAACGGTCGATCTCATATACCTGATACGGAGTGTATCCGTTGATCTTCTTATACATATCCGGACACATAAGAAAACGATCCTGATTAAAATCCAGGGCTTTCTTGCCGAAAAGCATTTTTCTGACCATTCCGTCCGCTTTGCTCGGGTTCAGGGCGCTGTTGCCGTAGTAGCTGCCGACACCGTCATCAAAATAATAGACATGAATATCCATCTTTTTCTTATAACAGCTGAGGATATACAGTCTCGGAATAAAAGCGCGGGACGAGACAAAAATGTTCTTATAGGAAGCACCGTTCGTGACAATGATCTTTGCGATACTGTTCACATGAAAATATGTCCTTGCAATCTGAAGATGATTAATAAGTCCGCTCTCACGGGAGATGTACTTCTTATAAATCTTCTTGGAATCAATGATATATACGTTATCGAAGATCTTCTGAGATTCGATTCTTTCGGCAAAGACCTCCGCGTTTTTGAACTGGGGATCAATATAAAGATCGGCCTTCTCCTTCCGGCTGATCGCCAGAGAGATAATGGAGAAAAGCTGATATGTGGATGTGCAGAAATAACATGAGTCCTTCTCGATCGAGGAAGTATTCTTACTCAAGATGACTCACCTCCCGAAGGATATCTATTGTGTGACAGACGCCTGCTTTCGCATCAAAAACGCCCTTCCATCCTAAACCCTGAAGTTTTGTACTGTCCAGAGAAGAATTATCCATAGGATTAAAGGCCTTCGCTTCAGAATCAGAAGGGATTTCACGTACAAGCTGAACGCCTGCATGGGACGTCATGATCTCTGCAAGATCGCGGATACTCATAATGGATGACGGGTTCGAAATATTGTACGCCTGCCCCTTTTCGCCATTAATAAGGACTTTCAAAATAGCAGAAGCACAGTCCAGGCAGTAACAGTAACTGCGGATCTGGGAACCACTGCTCTTCATAATGACATCTTTACCTGCGGCACAGTCATACGCCCAGCAGGAAGAAACACGTACATCTTTCTTAGAACACGTCGGTCCGAAGATATGTCCCGGACGGACGATAACAGAATCCACACCATACTCCTGAAGATAGGAAACACACATGTTCTCACCTGCACATTTGCCAAAAGAGTAAGAATTACGGGGATTAAGTGGATCTATGAATCCGTACTCGGTTTCTAAGGACGGAGTACTCTGATTCTTACGGCCATACACTTCTGAACTCGATACGAAAAGCACCCGTCTCACGGCATGGCTCTTCGAATACTCCAGGAGATACTGAAGTCCGAGGATATTTCCCATCAGAGTCTCAACAGGACTGTTCACGATCGCATTTGGTGATGCATTACTGGCAGCATGAATGATGTAATCGATCTTCAAAGATTCATCTATAGCCGGATGCTCGGCATCAAAGACGATAAGATCCAGATCATCTCTGTCTTTACAGTCGGAAAACCTTTCAGACAGGCCCTTCTCATTTCTTCCTGTCGCAATAACACGAAGATTCGTACCGTAAATATCGTTAAAACGAAGCAGCGCATGAACAATGGCTGTGCCAATCAGACCGGTAGAACCGGTAATGAAAAACGAACTGCCGTTCTCCGAAGAGAGTTCTTCGAAAACGGGCAGTACAGAATCTATGTCACTTTGCCATAGAGAATTACAAAACAGCATATTTCACCTTACTCTTTTAACCAGTCCGAACGGGACGCGGCAAGGAGAGCCTTGAAAATATCAATATCTTCAACGGTCGTAAGTTTGATGTTCTTCTCAGAACCTGCGGAGAAATATACCTGCTTGCCCATCTCGATCATAAGTGTACAGGATGCAACCGAGTTCGTGATTCCCTTCTCAAGAGCATCACGGTGAAGCTGACAGATATCTCCGAGGCGGAAAGCCTGAGGTGTCTGTGTTCTTTTAAGAGAATCACGAGGATATGTGCCGGTAGAGACTTCGCCGTCTTCTGTCTGAAGCATCGCCTCAGCGCATGGAATAACAGTTATCGCACTGCCGTACTGTTTTGCAACACGGATATTATCTGAAATGATCTCAGCAGAGACCATCGGGCGGATCGCATCGTGAATAAGAACAAAATCATCTGGGGAACAGTGCTTTTCGAGCTCAAAAAGACCATTACGGATCGAACCCTGACCGTTACTTCCACCCGGTGCGATATACTTCAGTTTTGAAATATTAAACTGCTTCGCGTAAGCCTGAAGAACCTGTTCCCAGCCCTCAATGCAGACAACTCCGATCGCATCGATCTCCGGATGCTTCTCGAACGCTTCTAAAGTATAGATGATAACCGGACGCTCATTAACAGTCAGGAATTGCTTCGGAATATCCTGATGCATTCTGTTTCCGGATCCACCTGCAATAATCAGTGCAATATTAGCCATACTATTTCTCCCAGTAAATCACAATACCATCTTGCAGGCATAGTGAGTCTCACGCTTATCTTCCGGAGGGATCGTCATATAATCCCTGTATAGGTTCGTAAGATATGTATCATAATCGGACGGGATCGTGACTTTCAGTCCTTCAAATTCACCCTCGGTCAACTCGGTAAAAACCTTAGCGGGAAGGATCTCCCTTTTATAGCTGATAGCCGACGGAACCGCCATCCATCCGGTCTGTTTCGAATACTTACCCAGTTTATCACATTTTGTCAAATAAAACTTCATTCCGCCAAGGTGCGAGAAGATGAAACCAAGCCTTCTGCGCATTTTATAGTACTTCTTTACTTCTTCACAGGTCTTCCCCTTTTCAAGGATGACCGGGGACGGGTACTTATAGTCGATGCAGGCACTGGAAGCTTTGAATGCAAAGTCATAACGGAATGCTCTGAAGTTTCTCTTAAATCCCGGCTCCGGACAATTCTCGATGATAAAGACATCGATAAAAAGATTGTCATGCTGATGAACGCCGGCATAAGGGATCTCAACAAGAGTTGTTCCCTTTTTAAAGATCTTCGGCTGCTTATTGAAGTATCCTGGTGAAAGTGGCTTAACGAGCTCATACTTATCCGCGAATTCGCCGGGAAAAACCTTGACGAACTTTTCATACTCTTCCCTAATCATCATAATATCGATATCATCGTCCCAGGGAATAAAACCCTTATGACGGATGGCGCCGAGAAGCGTACCGCCACTGAGCATACACTTGATACCATGTTTGTCACAGACAGACTTGATATCAATGTACATGCCAAGAAGAGCATCATGAAGAGCCTTGATTCCTTCGGAATCGATCTCATACTCTTTGAAATATGTGGAATATATCTGTTTACTCGACTTCATCTTTCACCTGCAAATCAATTATGTAGTAGTTTCTTAAACACAAAACCTCTGAGCTTACCCGGCATCATCGCGACAATAAACTGGATGATGATCGTCTTATGGTAATCCCATGCACTGATAAATCCTGTCTTCTTGACCATCTTGCGACCGGTTCTGTATTTCTTGAAATAGCTCCATCCGCCGCGTCTTTCATACATATCGTGACCGATTCTGGCAAAAACGAGCGGCTCATCGATATTCATGCATCTGGCGCCGCTCTGTATCATGCGGACCCAGAGATATGTATCTTCCATCAGCGGACAGGATTCATAGTTTCCCGCTTTCATTACAGCGGACTTCTTATACATGACTGACATGTGATTAAATGCATCACGCTTTTTCTGATATTTAACGATTTCATCATGAGTCACAGGAACCGTACGATGTGCCACGATCTCATCGGGAGTTGTCTCAAATTCATCGATCTGGGATCCGCAGATATCGATCTTAGGATCATTATCAAAGCACTTCGTCTGTTTCTCAAACCGGTCTTCTCTTGCTATGTCATCCGTGTCCATACGCGCGATAAGATCATATGTGCATGCCGGAACACCTGCCCGAAGAGCAAGCCCCAGACCCTGATTCTCTTTTAGCGGAACTCTTTTGATCAGACCGGGATACTTTTCCTCATATTCGTTCAGAAGAGCGTAAAGATCCTCTGTAAGAGGGCCATCCTCTACGATCAGCCACTCATCAGCTTTTAAAGTCTGTCTTAAGAGGCTCTCAAAGCACTGGCGGGCGTACTCCGGTTTTTCTTTCATATATAAGGACATCAATACACTGAACTTTTCCATTATCGATAATCCTTTCCGGCAACTGCCGCAACTGTACGGAACATAGTCATGATATCTCCGAAGAAAGAGAATCCGGAGATGCTCTTAAGATTCCATTTCATCTTATCAGGAAGCACTTTCTCGATGTATACACGATCCACATCATCCGCTGCATCCAGAAGCTTATCCTCATCCTTGTACCGGATCGAAGCTTCACTGGTAATACCTGCTGGCATAAGAAGAGTCGCATAGTATTCCGGAGCATACTTCTCAACATATTTCACCGCTTCCGGACGTGTTCCGACAAAGCTCATGTTTCCGGTAAAAATATCGAAAATCTGCGGAAGCTCATCCAGACGGCAGCCACGGAGTTTGGATCCGATCTTCGTAATTCTGCTGTCATTACCTACAGTAACGGCAGAGCCGATCTTATCCGCATTATTTACCATAGTTCTGAACTTATGGATACGATAGTGCTTGCCGTAACGTGTTACACGTTCCTGACGAAAGAAAACCGGACCTTTACTGTCGCACTTGATCAGGATCGCAATGATCAGCATCGGAAGAGCAAGGAGTATCAGGAAAAGAAATGCAACAAATACATCAAAAACACGTTTAAAGAAACGTGAAACGCCCTTCTTTTTCAGGGCATCATAATATGGTTTAACTTCCGGAACACGCATGTATTCCGGAAGGTCGTTCCATTTCTTCAACATCAGTTATCGGCCCTCATGACGGATTTCAGGGATTCGCAGATATACTCTACGTCCTCATCTGTCAGTAAAGTATGCAGAGGCAGTGTGATCAGGTTTCTATAATAATCAAAAGAATTCGGGTAATCTTTTATATCCGCACCAAGTACACGATATGCCGTCATCATGGGAAGAGGCTTATAATGCACATTCGTATTGACACCCATTTCGGCAAGGTCGGTAATGATCTGATTTCTTCTTTCCTCATCGATACCGGGGATACGCATAAGATACAGATGATTGCTGCTGTCAACGCCTTCCACATGATGATTCAGGTGCGAAATACCGAGTTCGTCACAGGTGGCATCATATTTTCTGATGATTTCTTCTCTTCTCTTAAGAAGTCCCGGGTAACGGTCAAGCTGTCTGAGACCGATTGCAGCCATAATATCTGTCATATTACACTTGTACCAGGGCCCGATAATATCATATTCCCATGCTCCGACCTTCGTCTTCGCAAGGGCGTCCTTATTCTGTCCGTGCAGGCTCAGGAGCTGGAAGAACTTATAGATCTCCGCATCGTCGATACCGGGAATGCTTTTCCATGTAGCAGCTCCACCCTCAGCAGTCGTAAAGTTCTTTACGGCGTGGAAGCTGAAACCAGTAAAGTCGGCAAGAGCACCGCAATATGTTACTTTCCCGTCAAAGATCCTGCTTCCTCCGAGACCATGAGCGCAGTCAGAAACAACCGCAACTCGGCCCAGTGCTCTCTGAACACGTGAAGAAAAATCATGAAGAGGATCACCGTCTGATTCCATCGGACGGAAAAGAGAACGCTTCTCTTCTACGATCTTAAAGACCTTCTCATAATCACAAACGATTCCGGCAAGATCGACACAGACAATTGCCTTCGTCTTCTCAGTGACCGCAGCGGCAAGCTTCTCATAATCCATTTCCGGCATATGAGTAAGAGGTTCGCCGTCCTTCTGGATATCGACAAACTTTACTGTCGCGCCGCAGTGAATAGCCGCGGAAGCGGATGCAGAATATGTATATGCCGGAACGAGAACTTCGTCTCCTTCTTTAACACCTAAGATACGAAGATTAAGTTCCTCGGCAGCAGTGGCTGAGTTCAGGCATACGACACGGTTAGACCAGCGTGAAGGATCTGATTCAGTATCAACATCAACACGGCCTGTCTCAATATAGGCAGCCAGTCTTCTTTCAAGTAATTTGGTACGGGGACCGGTGGTGATCCAACCGGAACGAAGAGCATCACATACTTCAGAGATCTCAGCCTCACTGATATCCGGAGGGCTGAATTTGATAAATCTTTTTTCCATATAAAAATCTCTCTATAGCCTAGAAAACATAGTACTTTACTATATTATACACATCATGCCGAAAACTGTGTATTTCTTTTAAATACAATAAAATCACCCGTTACAGGGTGATTCTATTGCACTTTAACAAATATGGTGGGGCTGATGGGACTTGAACCCATACGATTTAAGGTCGGCAGATTTTGAGTCTGCTGCGTCTGCCATTCCGCCACAACCCCGTAAATGACGGAAATTATATTAGCATACCCATATCAGAGTGTCAAACAACGGAAACGCAAGGAAAACAGACACAATTCGGACATATCAGAGTGCTTTTTTCGCGAAATTATAAGAATCCTTACACATCTTCTCCAGGTCATAAAGAGCCTTCCATCCGAGTTCCTTTTCCGCCTTGGACGGATCAGAATAGCAGGCATCGATATCGCCGGGACGGCGCTCGATGATCTGGTAAGGAATCTCAATGCTGTTTGCCTTCTCAAAAGCATGAACGATATCCAGAACGCTGTATCCGATACCGGTTCCGAGATTGTATATATACACACCCGGTTCGTCGTCAAACTTCTTCATAACGGCAACATGGCCCTTTGCAAGATCTACAACATGGATATAATCACGGACACCGGTACCGTCATGAGTATTGTAATCGTTACCGAAGACACGAAGATAAGGAAGTTTTCCGACAACGACCTGCATAATGTACGGCATCAGGTTGTTCGGAATACCATTCGGCTCATCTCCGATCAGGCCGCTCTCATGCGCACCGATCGGGTTAAAATACCGGAGAAGCATAACATGCCAGTCAGGATTTGCCTTCTGGATATCCGAGAAGATCCTCTCAAGCATCTTCTTCGTTTCACCATACGGATTAGTTGTGGATCCGAGAGGACATTCCTCAGTAATCGGAATGATCGCAGGATCACCATATACAGTCGCAGATGACGAGAATACGAGCTTCTTAACACCGAATTCTTTCATCACGGCAACCAGATTCAGAGAACCGGCGATATTATTGTTATAGTATTCCAATGGCTTGGCAACACTTTCACCTACCGCTTTCAGGCCGGCAAAATGAATAACAGCGTCAATGCTGTTCTCGCGGAAGATCGGACGGAGTGTTTCGATATCCCTCATGTCGGCATTATAGAATTTCGGTCTCTTTCCCGTGATCTCGAAAACACGGTCAAGGCTGCTCTCTTTAGAATTAGAAAGGTTATCAAATACGATGACATCATGACCGGCATTGAGCAGTTCAACGCAGGTATGTGAACCGATATATCCAGTACCGCCGGTAACAAGTATATTCATAATACTTACTCCTTTGCATATAAAAATGATTCCGAAAAGAATCTATACAGTATTTTATCCAAAACACATACGAAAAATCAATCAGACTTAAGGATTGTGACAATTTAGAAATGAAAAGAACTGTCCGAATGAACAGTTCTTTCATGGTGGGAGAAGGTGGATTCGAACCACCGAAGTCGGTGACAACAGATTTACAGTCTGCCCCCTTTGGCCGCTCGGGAATTCTCCCTCGATATATATGTATGTAAGTTGGCTTCAATTTGGTGGGCCTTCAGGGACTCGAACCCAGGACCGACCGGTTATGAGCCGGTTGCTCTAACCAACTGAGCTAAAGGCCCGCTTGTTGAGTATGTACCCATTTCTCAAAGCGCAAGAAAGATTATAGCGATAATGTGATGTTTCGTCAACACCTTTTCGAAAAATCAGCGGACTCGTTGTATATCCGTGGTTTAAAGAACACACAACGAGCCCGGATTTACGCTTCTATTACTGATGAATCAATCCTTCGCAGTCAGATAGCCCTTCTTGTAAAGGAACTCTGCTGTGAGCATCGCTCCACCTGCAGCACCACGAAGAGTGTTGTGGGAAAGGCAGGTAAACTTGTAATCGAAGATCGGATCTTCTCTCAGTCGGCCGATCGATACACCCATTCCACCTTCAAACTTCGCATCTAGTGCCGGCTGCGGACGGTTGTCCTCATCAATATACTGCAGGAACTGCTTCGGAGCATGCGGGAGATCAAGTTCCTGCGGAGCACCCTTATAATTCTTCCATGCTTCAAGCATCTCTTCCTTAGTCGGCTTCTTATCGAACTTAACAGAAACAGCTGCAGTATGTCCTTCCTGTACAGCAACACGATAGCACTGTGCGGAGATAACCGGAGCTTCTGCCTTTACGATCTCATTGCCTTCGATATGACCCCAAACCTTCAGAGGCTCCTGTTCACTCTTCTCTTCCTCGCCGCCGATATAAGGAATCATGTTACCAACCATTTCCGGCCAGTCCTTAAAGGTCTTACCGGCGCCGGAGATCGCCTGATATGTGCAGACGTTGATGTACTTAATACCAAATCCGAGAAACGGAGTCAGTGCAGGAACATAGCTCTGGATCGAGCAGTTAGGCTTAACAGCGATAAAACCACGCTTGGTGCCGAGTCTTTCGCGCTGCTTCTCAATAATGGCTGCATGATCCGAGTTGATCTCAGGAACCATCATCGGAACATCCGGTGTCCATCTATGTGCAGAGTTATTAGAAACTACAGGTGTCTCAAGCTTCGCGATCTTCTCTTCAAGCGCGCGGATCTCATCCTTCTTCATATCAACAGCACAGAATACGAAATCGACCTTCTCGCAGACCTTCTCTATATCTTCCGTACTCTCAACGATCATGTTCTTAACATAAGAAGGCATTTCCACATCGATCTTCCAGCGGCCTTCTACTGCATCAGCATAAGGCTTTCCGGCAGAACGCGGAGAAGCAACTACTGATACACACTCAAACCATGGATGATTATCAAGCAGAGAGATGAATCTCTGTCCTACATAACCTGTTGCACCAATTACGCCAACTCTTAACTTAGCCATTTTCTTTTCCTCTTTCGCTGTCCACGTGTCGTGGACATTTGTCTTTGATGGGTGTATTATAGCGCAACCAAATAGGGAAAGCAAGTCATTTTTCGATATTTATGATAAGATTATCCTAACAGTTTATGTTTTGCTTAATCAGGAGGAAAAATGAGTCGTCCTAAGGGTAAATCTTCCGGCGAGAATGCCACTTTTCCGATACTTGAACAGTATCTGCGTTATATGCAGGCGGTTCAGGAAAAATCCCCGTTAACGATAAAAGAATATAAATATGACCTTATTCTTCTTTTCCGTTTTCTGAAGATGGATCGTGGAATCGTTAAACTTACTGAAGAATTCACCTTTGAAGATATTCCGATCAATGATATTGATGCGAAGTTCCTCAACAGTATTACCTCAGATGATCTTTTTGCATTCATGATCTTTCTTTCACGCCAGCGCAAAGCCTCTTCTGCTACCCGTGCAAGAAAAGTCGCGACGATCAAATCCTTCTTTAAATATCTTTCTCAAAAGAAGCGCATCGTAAAAGATGATCCTTCTTTTGATCTGGAGACACCCCGCAGGGCGAAAAGACTTCCGAAGTATCTGAATCTCGAGCAGAGCAAGGACCTCCTTGAAGCCGCGGAGAACTCAACAAGTGAGTTTGCAGCACGGGATTACTGCATTGTTACCCTTTTTCTCAATTGCGGAATGCGTCTTTCCGAATTAAGAAATATCGATCTATCAGATATTTCCGATGATACTCTCCGCGTTGTCGGAAAAGGCAATAAAGAGCGCACTATCTATCTGAATGATGCCTGTATTCGTGCACTTGAAGACTACTACCCTGAGCGCGACAAGATGAAGAAAAAAGATAAAGAAGCGCTTTTTCTCAGCAGCCGCGGAACCAGGATCAGTGCTCCGATGATTCAGACCATTATTAAGAGACTGTTCACGGCATCCGGTATCGATGCCGCTTCGTACTCTGTTCACAAGCTTCGTCACACATGCGCGACTCTTATGTATAAATACGGTCAGGTCGATATCCGTACCTTGCAGGCGATCCTCGGTCATCAGAGTGTCGCAACCACGCAGATCTACACGCATGTCGACGAAGAGTCGCTCCATGACGCCGTCTCCAAGAATCCACTTGCCGGAATTAAGAAAGACCGCTGAACATCTCAACGGTCTTTTCTCTTACTCTTCATTTTTCTGATACTGTTCGAAGAACCTTAATGCGACTTCTTTCTTGTTCTGCGGGTGAAGATCATTATAGAATCCAAGATCATACGTCGGAATCACATAGCAGTCCGGGATCTCAGAAACGACTTCATTCTGAACTTTACGGACCCCGTCAAAAGGATCCTCTTCATAAACAGGACCGTCTCCAAGCCAGTACGTGACCTCAGCCATATAGAATGGCGCCTTTTCTCCGAAAAGCTCCCGCCACTCTTTTACCATGTCCTTAAGAAGCGGAGCATAATACTGAGGATATTCACAGTTTGACTCACCCTGATAGAAAAGGATAGCCTTACAAGCAGTATCCCGGATCGGGTAAAGCATAGAATTAAAGAGTGCCGTCGGTGACCAGTTAAAGAATGTCTGGCCTTCCAATGGTCCTGCTTCATATCCGAATCTCATATTCCAATCCCCGCTAAGATCGATCTTCTGATCGTCAAGAAGTAGATAATACGGGCATTCTTTTACAGCTCCACCGATATTTGTATCGATTACAAGACGGATCGTGATCGTATTCTCTCCTTCATGAAGGATACCGGGTTTCAGGAAGAATCTTCTCGGCGGATACTTGAATCCGAATCCTCCTACCATCTGTCCGTTGACAAATGTAGTGTCTCCATCCATCAGCGTACCGAGACGAAGTTCAACTTCACGTTCGCACCAGGAAGCAGGAATATTCACCGTTTTCTGAAGCCAGACACTTCCCTTATACTGCTCATACTTCGTCTGATAGAAGGTCGATGGCATAACAAAGGTCTCATATTCCGCTTCAGGCCACTTTTCTACCCAGTTAGAAGACAGACCGGGATCATTGTCATCCACGTTTTTGTGCCATGCATCCAGACGATCCATGTCCTCTTTTACCACCGAGGCAACATAGTTCATATCACTGTACTTCGCAAGCTTTTCCTTGTAGCACCACAGACAGCCCTTGCTCTTATCACCATTACATTTGCCAGAATCCTTATATTCGGGTTCGATACGGGAAAAGCACTGTCGAAGGTTCTCCTCGCTCATAAGACTCTCGACCGGCGCACCGCCGACCGCTGTCTGAATCAGGCCTACCGGAATATGATCTTTAAGATATTTCTCTTTAGCAAAGTAGAAACCGATAGCACTGAAATTATCAATATGCTTCTGATCGGCATTGACCCATGCACCACCGTCAAGAATATCATTCTTCTTTCCGAAAAGAGGGATCTTCGGGACTTCAAACTGACGGATCTCAGAAAAATCAGCGCTTCTGATCTCATCGTAATGATAATCAGTTGTCCAGATCATCGGCAGTTCCATATTTGACTGACCGCCGAGTACATAAACATCACCGAAAAGGATCCCGTTGACCACTTCTGCTTCCGTGCCGTTGACACTGACCGATAATGAATGAGGTCCGCCTGCCTGCATTTCCGGAATCACAGCCGTCCAGTTCATCGTATTACTATCTGATACCACAGAAAGTGCTTTCCCATCAAATGAGACCGAGATGGTCTCACCCTTTTCAAATGATCCGCGGATCTTGTTCTCCACATCACGCTGAAGGATCAAGCCATCGCTAAAAAGACTGGAAAGCTTCATAAAAACCTCCTTATTCGGACATTAAGTAATCTAACATCTTCTCATTCATTTCCCTGTGATCTTTTTTGATTGAAAAGCACAGGTATACTTCATCCTGACGGACACCGAGTTTCTCTTTCATAGTATCCGACAGTCTAATGGCTTCAGGTGTTCCCGAAGTACTTGAAAGGATCTCACTTTGACTGTAATTCGAATAATTCGTAAGAGTCGAAAGATCTAAGAATATTTCAAATGACATGAAATACTCATATTTCTCTTTTGACACAAGAAGATACTGGAACATATCCCCTTCAAGCTGGGATATAAACGCCATCTCAACGGAGCTTTCGTTATAGTCACCACTTGTAGGCACAAAGATAACATTCCCGCCATAACTTGCTTTTTTCTTCGAATACCCGTCTCCGAGATATTTTATGAATCCGTCCGACAGAAAATCATTTCCATCCTCTGATATGTCAATACCGACTCCGGCTCCGGCATACACGATCTTCTTATTCTGGATAATATCGTGAGCCAGCCATACAACAACCAGAAGGATCGCAAGAACAATCAGTACCTTGAACAGATAATAATCACGGAAATACTGGAGTTTCTGCTGAAATGTCATATTGGAGAGTTTCTTTTTTTCTTCAGATAATGAAGTCTTTAAAGATTCATTTTCCGCCATGATTAACTGTCCGCCTCCTCTGTATCGTCAGATTCCTCTTTTTCTTCTTCATTCTCAGGTGTAGTTTCAGCGTATTGTTCTTCTAGTTTCTTAAAACCACGCATCAGGATCAGACAGAGACAGAATACGACGATCACATGACCAAGAGTTATAACTACAGGCAGGAAACGTGCATATTTCACACACAGATACAGGGCAAAGACCGCAACAATAGCAACAGAAAGAAGGCCGATGAAATATACCATCGAGAATAAAACAGCTGTCTTAAAGGCTTCTTTAATAGTTACTTGAAATCTAGCAATAATCGGGAAGATAGTCATGATAATAAATGACACGATCATTGTCGTAATAATGGCCGCCATTAAATAGATCGGAGAAACATTTCCGATACCATTATCAAAGATCCAGTTCCAATCTATGATCAGTAAGCAACATGCCCCGAGCAGAACGATCCAGACCAATAGGGATTGTTTGAAGTTTTCAACAAAAGCCTTAAAGAATGGACGAAAGATTGCAGGGTCTTCTTTTCTTACGATTCGCATGGCCACATCATACTTTGCCGTTAGCGCAGGTCCAATCGTGATAATCGGAATACAGCAAATCACACACAGGACATTTAAAATCATCAGATCAAATACTGTGTTCAGAAACGACATCAACGGGCTATCGTACTTGAAAATATCCATTACCTCACTCCTTCGTCAAAGATTTTACGCAAAAAAATGCTACCTGTCCATACGAATACAGACAGGTAGCAGAATTTTGCAAGTATTACTCTTTTACACCACCGATAGTAAGACCGGTGACAAAGTATCTCTGCAGGAACGGATACAGGCAGATGATCGGCAACATGGTTGCGATCGTAGCAGCTGCACGAACCTGGATCTCAGTAGTCATGTTCTCAGTCTTACCTTCACTTGTAGTAGAAGGATTCAACTGTGTAAGAGAACTGAGGAGCTTCTGAAGCTCATACTGAAGAGTAGTGTTCTTTTCCTTAAGTCTGTTGTAGATCATGGCGTCGAACCAGGAGTTCCAGTGCCATACAGCAACAAACAGGAAGACTGTCGCGTAAACCGGCTTACAAAGAGGTGAAATGATTCTTGTAAATACGGTCATGTGACCAGCACCATCGAGCTGAGCAGACTCTTCATAAGAATCCGGAAGAGAGTTCATATAAGTGCGGAGGACGAGAAGATTAAATGCACTTACAAGACCCGGGAAGATATATACCCAGAATGTTCCGGTCAGATGGAGATATCTCATCAGGATAACCGACGGAATAAGACCGCCGCTTGCATACATTGTGATAACCCAGAAAAGTGAGAGACTCTTCTTAAAGATAAAGTTCTTTCTGGAAACGATGAACGCAAGAAGTGCGTTTGCACCCAGCGACAGGAAGGATGCCAGGAATGTACGAGATACCGTTACGATAAGACCTCTACGGAAGCCCTGCATCGCAAATACTTTCTCATACGCTGCCGTGGTAGGCTTTCTCGGAAGCAAGTGAATATTCTTAAGAATAGCTTCAGAGCTGTCAGAGAAAGAATACGCTACAGTATTCAGTACAGGATAAAGAGTTACGATACAGAACAGAATAAGGAATATCGTATTACAGATAACGAATGCCCAGTCCCATCCTGACATTTTGGTTTTAAAGAGTTTCTTTTTAAACATATGCTTCCACCTCCCTAGAACAGACGTTCATCGCCTGTCTTCTTCGCTATGAAGTTAAATAGGAAGATCAGGAACATAGATACAAATGTTTTAAATACACCTGCTGCAGTACCTAGCGAGTAGTTCTTCATACCATAGTTAAGAACGTAGATATCAATCGTCTCAGAAACCGGCTTCAGAACACCAAGACCAAGCAGATACTGAACTTCAAAACCAGCATTGATAACATTACCGATATTCATGATCAACAGAATGATGATCGTAGAGCGAATACCCGGAAGTGTAATATTTTTAATTTTCTGCCATCTGCCGGCACCATCAATAGCAGCCGCTTCATAAAGAGACGGATCAATAGCTGTAATCGTAGCCAGGTAGATGATAGCATTCCAACCGGTTTCCTTCCAAACATTGGATATGGCAACAATCGGCCAGAAATACTGAGTGTGCATGAAAAAGCTGATAGGATTCTTTATAATTCCCAAACTCATGAGAAATTCATTGATCATACCCTTTGTTGCGAAAGCATCTTTAACGATACTTGTAACAACGATCCAGGAAAGGAAGTGCGGGAGGTAAGAAATCGTCTGAACGGCTTTCTTACCGATAACGTTACGAACTTCACTTAAGAGAATAGCAAATCCGATAGCAGTTACTGTTGTAGCAATAAGGTTTATAACACCCATTGCAAGTGTGTTACGGATAACACGCAGGAAGGTCTTATCTTCAAAAAGGACTTTAAACCACTTGAATCCGACCTTCTCAGATTTAAAGATACCATCCTTGAGCTTAAAGTTCTCAAAGGCCATTGCCCATCCGCAAAGCGGCAGGTAATAGAAAACGATACCGTAAATAACATACAAGCCAGCAATGATAAGCAAAACGCTCTGACGTCTTACTTCTGACTTGTTTAGTTTTTTCTTAAGAACGACGGCCTGTGCATCGCCCTTTTTACCAACCTTCATGTGATTAGCTTCCCCCTAAACCTAGTGATGGCAACCACAGTCGTACAACAGTGGTTGCCACCACAGATCATTTAGTTAATGAAATCTTACTTACCGAGCTCGAAGCGGCGGTCAAGTTCTTTCTGCATTTCTGCGAGGAATACTTCCGGCTTACAATCATTGTATGCCTTCATGTACTTCTCCCAATCAGACTCGAAGTTCTTAGATGTGATAACCTTCGGGAGCCACTCGTGCTTGCACTCACCCATTCTTGTCCAAGCCATACCGTAATCAGTTGTTGTATCCATGTCATTGGAGTGAGAGTACATCGGATACCAGAAACCGAGAGTTGTGATGTGCTCAGATCTGAGGAAGTCACCGTAAGAAGTATATCCGTAAGCGTCGAATGCCTTCTTGAGCGGTTCAGAAAGAGTTGCGAAGAATTCGGACTCCTGATCGCCCGGCTTCATAGCGTTCTTACCATCACGGGAAGTACCGCCCCACTGCGGGAAGTAGGAGTATGTGCAAACGTGCTTAGCAAGGTAAGCATCAGACTGCCAGTTCTGTCTCATCTCTTCTGTTCTGTAGTACAGACCATTGTCGTCTACTAAGTAGTCAACATCCTTGATACCCCAGAAACGGAGGTCATGGATATCCTGGTCAAGGC
>CAMYWO010000020.1:0-31269 GCA_947302815.1 uncultured Clostridia bacterium
TCGTATATAAAGTAGTAATTACTTTCTGCTCTTCTATTCAATTTTCAAGGTCCGTGGCCCCTCGCTCTCGCGAAGCGCTTGATTATATTAACACCTCACCCATACCCTGTCAAGCACATTTTTTGATTTTTCACACCTTTTTTTCAGGGTTTTGATTACGGTTCATTTACAGCCCTGAAAACAGCAAAAAGGAGACCGTTCTGATCTCCTTTTTTGTATTAATGAAATTATTTACGCGCGCACATATTATATAGAGCACATCAGAAGCGTCCTCCTCCGCCGCCGCTGTGACCGCCTCCTCCGCCACCGCTGAAACCGCCGCCACCGCCACCTCCGCCGGATGACGAGGATGTGTGATAGACACGGGTGTTTTTGCGGACGAAAGTATCAGTAACTTCGATCGACCTGCTGTTCGGACGGTCGATGTACTGCTTCGACTTCGGAACCGGGTCGAGTTTAGGTCTGTGTGTGCAGAGAAGCGTAACACCGGCTGCAAGGATCAGCGGGATAATGATGCATGCACCGTAGGTAAGGATCAGTCCCGTGGAGTGATAATCCTTATCGGCGAGTTCACCGAAGATCCCCCGGATCGAAGTGTAGTACTCCCCGTTACCCAGTTCCTTCCTGTATGCACCGAAGAGCCGGTTACATTCATCGCTGTCCACGGCGAAGTACGCCGTGCCGTATGTGTACAGCCAGAAATAGCGTCCGCCCGGAAAATCAAGTGTCAGATCGATCAGGATGCAGATACCGGAATTGTCCTGCATGGATGTGTGGATGCAGTACTTCTTATAAACATCCGCCGCATACTTCCTGCAGTCTGAATCGTCCGTTCCGTTCGGGTTATCACGCGTCGTGACAACGACGACATTGATGTCGTTATCGTCCTTCAACTTCTCTGCGGCATCTTCAAGATCCGCATACTCTTCACTCGAGAAGATCCCGGCGTCATCGATGATTTTTGTACGCTTCGGAGGGATACGGTTCATGAAGATAAAAGCCGCGATCGAGAGGATCACGATACCGGCTATGACCGCGAGCGCAACACCGGAAAGGGCGTTGAGCTCGCCCCAGAGGCTCTTCTTCGTATATTTGAGTTCATCGTTTTTCATCCGACAAACCCTCCCATGATCAGGCCGGCGATCAGGCGGGTCACCATGGCTGCGATCGCCAGGATAACGAAGAACAGGACGATCCTTTTCAATCTGCTGACAGGCGGGATGCCCGCAACTTCTCCAGTCTGTCCGTTCATGCAGAAATCATAAGACTTCCCGTGATAGTTATAGTGCAGGAACCATACCGGCATCATGGCATAGAACATCTTTGGCTCGTAGATGACGGAGTTATCTCTCTGGATCTTCACACCGCGGTTGTACTTCTTAAACGACGGCACCATCTCCTCGGTGATGTAACCCTTGAGCCTGCCGATAAGCCGCCCTTTCAGTTCATCACCGGTCTGGTCGTATCTCTCGGCAAAGAATCCCTGCATATACGCAGGATCGAAGTCTTTTACCGCCTTGAAATCAAAGGGCTCGATCGCCTCCATCAGCCGGTCGTCGATCCTCGAGGAACCGTCCAGCGGGATATGTTTCCACGAAAGGAAACTCCTTCTTCTTAAGTTAAAGTAGGAGGTCGTCACCGTGGTCGTATTTCCCGTGGAATGGGAAGTCTCATGCACACCCTCTCCGGCCAGATCGACGTCACTCTCGACATCGTAGAGCCAGAACGGTACATAAAGACCGGTGAGTTTCTCGATATTCTTTTTGCTTACAAAGTCAAAAGGTGTCCAGCGTCCGCCCCTACACCAGTTGAAGAATTTCTTCTCCGCCTCTTCTTTTCCGTATTTGAAAGGAAGGATGAAGTCGGGTGAGAATTCTTCGGTCATGCGCTGGCTGATGATCGCCGGTGATCCGCAAAAAGCACAGAACGTCGCACTGGTGTGCGCATCGGTAACGACCTGCGCGCCGCAGGCATTACAGATGAACTGCACGCCCTGATCTCCGAGGCTTTTACGGATATGTTCTTCCGCATCTTTCTTATGGATACGCTGCCCGGCATCGCTGTCCTGCGGGGCTTCCGGAACGATCGTGTTCTTAAGCTGATCAGCGGTAAAACTGCTCATGCAGTATTCGCACACCATCAGCTGGCGGTCCGCGTCAAATATAAGATTGGCATTGCAATTCGGACACTTGATTGAATCAGCCATGAATTCTCTCCCTGCTTTCAGATAGCAGTATTTTACCATTATTCCCCGAAGGTTGCGATATCGGTCAGATATGCTACACTCATTTAAGAAAGAGGTAAGACATATGTTTTCGGCAATACAGAATATCGACTTTTACATTTTGGACTTTCTTCAGACGATGGCCCGCTCCACGTTCTGGGACCGCTTCTTCTCCATGTTCACATCGCTGGGCGACCCGTTTATGGTCATCTGCTATGCGGCGATCCTCCTTGTACTCACGAAGACGAGAAGAGACGGAATCATGGTCACTGCCGGATTGCTTACCGGTCTTCTTGTCGGAAATGTCATCCTGAAGAATATTGTGCAGAGATCCCGTCCCTGCTGGCTCCATCCCGAGGTCGAACTTCTTATAAAGAATCCGAAGGACTACTCTTTCCCGTCCGGCCACACCGTGAGCTTAACGATCCTTACCTTCATCCTGGTCTACAACCATCCGAAGCTTGCCTTCGGTCTGATCCCGGCCGCTCTTCTCATGGCGTATTCGCGGATATATCTGTATGTGCATTTCCCGAGCGACGTTCTCGCCGGCATCATTCTCGGACTTCTCATCGGTCTTCTGACCGTGAAGCTCACTCCGAAAGTCGAGAAAAAGATTGAACTGAAAAAGAAGAGCAAGATGTTTACGCCTTCTGAAAAGCAGGATTGATCAGCCCTCAATCAGGGTTTTGATACGGCGCTCGATCTCATCGGCAGCCTCGGTCACCGTTATCTCGGAAGCAAGATACCTTGATGCTACATCACGCACGATCGCGAGCACATTTTCATCACGGATATAGCGGCGGAAAGGCTGCTTCAGCATCTCCTCATACCGGTCGAGCATCGTTTTTCCGTCATCCAGCTGCAGCTGATAAGTATCCCCGTCGATTCCATACACGTAGACGAAGACCGGCGAAGACAGATCATCCAGCTGGCTGGTATCGCGGAAAGCTTCGATATTGACAGGGATCGCATTCCTGGAATGAGCCTCATAGCTGCCCTGTGAACCGAGCATCCTCTGCGCATTCGTGTCAAGAAGGTACTTAATGACTTCCCACGCATTTTCTTTCTGCGTCGAATAAGCTGCGATGCCTGCCGTGATCGGAGCATCAATGATCGGCGTGCATCCGGAAGATCCCGGATATCCGTACCACGCACTATTATCATAGAGGATATCGCACATCGCGTAGTCCGATAACGAGTTCACCGAGCCCGGGCAGAATGCAGCCTGCCCGCTGTATACATATCCGATGCAGTCAAAAGCAAACGGATCCAGCGCCTGCTCTGTCGGTTCGTTCTCCCCATAGTAGGAGCATCCGTTGTTATATACAGAGAACCTCAGAAGTTCGAGAAGTTCGATCAGAGAATTGTGGTCGATCGACACCTTGTTCTCCGCATAATTGATCCAGGTAGCGGTCTCGCCTTCGACAAGCATATTGAGGAGCATGTCCGTGGAGAAGCCCTTGAACACCTGTACCTCATCCGTCATAAAAGCACTGGACGAGGAGAAATCGTGATAGTTCATCTCGGTCTTTCCGTCTACATAGGTACGGTTGCCGATAAGCGCGCTGACCTGAAACTCCAGCGGGATCTGGTACAGTTTCCCGTTTGTCTCGAATGCGCGGAAAGCACTGTCGAAGTACTTGCTCCGGTCAATTCCGGAAGCCCCGTCGATATATGCATTGAGATCGGTAAGGTTACGGCTGTTATCCAGGATGCCGGTATCTCCTTTATAGAAAATAACATCCGGTCCGGTTCCTGACTCGACCTGCGTCACCATATTCTCAAGTGCTTTTTTCTCATAGATATCCGATTCAGAATAAAACTCGTTGTAGCGGAAGTCCGCATAGTCATACACCTTGATCCAGAGATCGTTGGACGTATTGCGGTTGTAATCGGCAATACTCTTCATCAGGACACTGTCGGTGATGCCGACGCCGCCGACCCAGATCACATCCTGATCGGCGTGAGGATTCTGCGAAGAAGGCTCGACCTTGACCAGATACGCTTCACTTCCGTTATTCGTTGCCCGGACAGAAGCGATGCAGATCTCTGTCTGCGAATCGTCCGGAACCGTAGCCGAAGTCTCTGAAACATCTTCCGAAGAAGATGTCTGCGAAACCGACGTTTCTTCAATATAATCTTCCTGTTCAGTATCCGCGTCTCTGGGAGCGTCCGGTACGACGATCTGCGGCTCATCGACATCGGGAGCCTCAGAGGGCTGCACAGCAGCACGAGATCCGAGCGGAGACTGATCCTGCTTCGGAAGCATGGTCACCGTCTGAGACAGTTCACCTTCACTTATGACCTTGATTACTCCGTAAAGAAGGACAGATCTGTCGATATCGGTCTGATTCCAGTCCAGAAGACGGCTGAACTCACCTGTCGTCAGGTCAAGCTTACCCAGTGCATTTCGCGTCGCGGAATAAAGACGGCTGTCATTCTGATACAGTTTCATGCCGGACAGGCTGTCCGCATTCTTCTGCACCGGTTCCGTGTAGAAAAGACCATTATCGCTGATCAGGATCCGGTGAAGGGTGCCGGTCTCTGCAATAGTGTCTGAGCGGATGATCACCTGCAGATAATAGGCACCATCCTCCTCAAGGATCCCCCGGACGACCTTGGTGGTATCCAGATGGGTTCCCTTAAGGATCTCCCAGTTCTCATCAAGCTGAAGAAGGAAATTACTCATCGCAACGATCGTTCCGAACTGTGAAGATGTCGCCACGCCGACCGTACTGCATTCTTCGCCGCGCATGATCAGTTTCGGTTCGGTAATCACCTGGCCCTGCGGATCAAAGCGGACCAGATAGGCACTTAAGTCCCAGCATTCATTTACTTCATCATATCGGGTATATGCGGCCACGATGTTGCCGTTACTATCTTCCGTGAAACAGGCTTCCTGGGGAATACCATCAACACCGAGACGGCCGACACACTTTCCGTCCAGATCATAGATCGCCCAGATATTCTCATTGACCGTATCCGCGCCCCAGGGTGTATCGCCGAACGAATAATAGATCGGCACCAGAACACGGTTGCCGACAATGGCCGGCTCACTGACACTCTGATAGACGATTTTCTCACCTGCATGTTCCGGGAGTTCCGGCGGTACAAGCGCAATCTGACGGGAGTGGTAGAATGTCTCACCGGCAACCGGCTCGGGTTCTGTGACTTCCGTGGACTCCGTCTGCACCTTCTTAACAAACGTTGATGACGCCGGCGGCTCGGAGTGGGCACGCTGAGCGCAGCCGGACAGGAGCGCAGCCGCCATGACAAAAGAGAAGATTTTCAGTTGTAGTGCTTTTCGACTCGGCAAGATGTCATTTTTCCTTTCTTTTTATGGTGAAATCTGCCATCGTATATTAGGAATTGTATCTCATAACGCCTGTAATTAAGTGACAAAAATGAAATTGTATTATATAATCGCATCGGTTGAAGTTTTTCTGTAAAAGAAACGTCTTATTTCGCAGATACCTTTAAGGATCTGACGGAGACGGGACACGGAAAGGCGGACACCGCGTAATTGTATCCCCGGCTTATTGGGGAATAATAACAAAGGAGGGGTTTGCTATGAAGAGACAAACTCAGAAAACTAAAACTATTGCATTGATGGGTATTTTAATTGCGATCATGCTTCTCATGTCGTTCACACCCATCGGGTACTTCAGGTACGGTACCGTTTCCATCTCACTTCTCATGATTCCTGTAGCTATCGGCGCAGTCGCTCTCGGTCCCTGGGCCGGCGCGGTCCTCGGCGGTGTATTTGGTATCACTTCTTTTGCCCAGTGCTTCGGCGGTGATGCCTTCGGTACATTCCTGATGGACATCAACCCCTTTGCTACATTCCTGACGTGCATCGTTGCACGTATCCTCGCAGGTCTCTGCGCAGGTCTCGTTGCCGCGGCCTTCAGAAACAGAAAGAACATCGCCGTACGCTTCGTCGGTTATTTTATTACCGGTCTTTCCGCGGCACTCTTTAACACACTCTTCTTCATGGGTTCGCTTCTTACATTCTTCTGGAACAGCCAGACATTCATCGATGCGGTTAACGAGTGGGGCTACAAGACAGAGAACATTCTCCTGTTCTTCTTCGCATTCGTCGGTATCAACTGCGTCCTCGAGCTGATCGTTACCTGCATCGTAACCGGTGCCATCGGCAAGGCTCTCGAGAAGGCCAGCCTGATCGCTAAGATCGACCGTGTCTTCGGTAAGCTTGACGAAAGCATCGTCTCCGGTGCAGAAGAAGCTGCAGATGAAGCAAAAGAAGCTGTAAACAGTGCTGCAGAGAAAGCAGAAGAAGCAGCTGAGTAATAACTAAGAAGGGCAAGTGCTTTTGCCGGAGAAACAGAAGGAACGATTCACAGGAACAACCACTACTTAAGGAGAAACACTTATGATACTGGCTGTAGATATCGGAAATACCCACATTCTTCTCGGAGGCTTCGATGATAAGGAGATCCTCTTCACCGAGCTTCTGACCACAAACAGACACGCCACGGATCTGGAGTATGCCGCGCTCATCGAGACGGCGCTCCGGGTAAACCGTCTGGACTTCACGACAGTCGACGGCGCGATCGTATCGTCCGTTGTTCCTTCCGTTACCAGTGTCATCCGCACGGCCATCGAGCGGTTCACGGGAGTCACTCCCCTGATCGTCGGTCCGGGCGTGAAGACCGGATTAAAGATTAAGACGGATAACCCCGCACAGGTCGGATCGGATCTGATCATGGCCGCGGTTGCAGGGATCCGCGAGTATAAGGTTCCGCAGATCAGCATCTACATGGGAACGGCTACCGCGTTCTCACTTATTGATGAAACGAAGGCCTTCGTCGGGACGTCCATTGGCGCAGGCATGGGCGTCGCCGCAGACGCACTGTGTGATCGGACCTCCCAGCTACCGAGCGTCGCCTTTGAGACCCCGAAGAAGGTCATCGGAACCAACACCATCGACAGCATGAAGAGCGGTCTGATGTACCAGACGGTCTCCGCGATCGACGGCATGATCGACCGCATCGAGGAAGAGTACGGCCAGAAGTGCACCATCGTCGCCACCGGCCGTTACGCCGCTACCGTTGTCCCGCTCTGCCACCACACGATCCACTGTGACCCGGATCTCATCCTCAAGGGTCTCATGGAAGTCTATCGGAAGAACGCCTGAGTTACGGACTCCGCCCGGACTCTTTAACTTGTTCGAAAAAGAACTCACAAAAAAGTCGCTGTCCGCGTTACTTTACCCTCTCAAAAAGTAACGTTTCAAGCGACTTTTCTTATTTGTCGTTTCTCATGTCGCTTTTTCGTTCTGAAAAGAAACGTATCAAGCGACTTTCTTCATTTTTCGCTCATTACGTCGCTTTTCCTTCCGAAAAAGCGACACGGCGAGCGACTTTTTAGTCCTGATTCTCGTAAGCGACCAGATACTCCTCACCATACATCTTACGGAGCTTCGGCTTCTCGATCTTACCTGTGGCATTACGAAGTACCGGAGCGAAGATGATCTTTCTCGGTCTCTTATAACGAGGCATCTGCAGACAGAAGTCGTTGACTTCTTCTTCTGTCATGGTCATACCTTCCTTGACCTCAATGATCGCACCGGCGATCTCGCCCTGACGCTTGTCCGGAAGACCGATAACGGCAACGTCCTTGACCTTGTCATTCTTCATGATGAAGTCTTCGATCTCAACCGGATAGAGATTCTCACCACCGGAGATGATGACGTCCTTCTTACGGTCTACAAGATAGATGAAACCATCCTCGTCCTGACGGCCCATATCGCCGGTCAGGAGCCAGCCGTCCTTGAGAACTTCCGCGGTTGCTTCCGGATTGTTGTAGTAGCATTCCATGACGCCATTACCCTTGACACAGAGTTCGCCGACCTCGCCCTGCTTGACGATGTTGCCCTGTTCGTCGATGATTTTACACTCCCAGCCATAGCCCGGGATACCGATCGCGCCGACCTTCTCGACATTCTCGACACCGAGGTGTACGCAGCCGGGTCCGATAGACTCGGAAAGACCATAGTTTGTGTCATACTGATGCTTCGGGAAGTATGCGAGCCATCTCTTGATCAGGGACTTCGGAACCGGCTGGGCGCCGATATGCATCAGTCTCCACTGATCGAGCTTATAATCTTCAAGTTTTACGTCGCCGCGATCGAGGGCATCGAGGATATCCTGAGCCCACGGAACCAGCAGCCATACGATCGTACAGTGCTCGGAAGATACTGCATCGAGGATATACTTCGGCTTCGTACCACGGAGAAGTACCGCGCGGGAACCAGAAACCAGAGATCCCATCCAGTGCATTTTTGCGCCGGTGTGATAAAGCGGCGGGATGCAGAGGAAGCAGTCCTCACGGCATGTGGAGTGATGCTTCTGCTCAACAGCTGCGGCATGGGAAAGACTTCTGTGACGATGCAGGATCGCCTTCGGGAAGCCGGTCGTACCGGAGCTGAAATAAATCGCACCGAAATCGTCATCCGTAAGCGGAATGTTCGGACGTGTGCTGGAATAGTCGCCCGTGATGAGGCGGTAATCTTCTGCGAAAGACGGGCACTGCTCACCTACATAGATAAGTGCGCGGTTCTTGTGAAGTGCCGGTTCGATGTTCTCGATACGGGAGATGAACTCCGGACCGAAGAACAGGATATCGAGTTCTGCCAGGTTCGAGCAGTAGAGGATCTCATCGGATGTATAACGGAAGTTCAGCGGAACTGCAAGAGCACCGGTCTTCAGGATACCGAAGTAGATCGGGAGCCACTCGAGACAGTTCATCATGAGGATACCGATCTTGTTGCCCTTCTTGATACCTCGAGACAGAAGCATATTCGCCAGACGGTTTGCCTTCTCATCGAAGACCTTCCATGTGATCTGACGGCGGTACGCCTGTGTCTTTGTGGGCTGGATCAGTTCAAATTCTTTCCAGGTGATACGCGCGGTCTCCTGCTGTTCAGGATTTAATTCCACCAGCGCGATCTCGTCACCGTAGAGATCTGCATTTCTCTCAAGATATTCAGTAATAGGCATATTCTGTTTCCTCCTACATTTACTACCAATACTACAAGCGAAAAACACGCCTATATGAGTATAACAGGATTAATTGAAAAAAGCACCCCGACATTGTCTAGTTCCTTGCGAAAAGCACAGTTATCCGACTTTTGTTTCCGATTCTTCAGAAATGTCTGCCACGGCCACGTTTTTTGCTGCCGCCTTCTGTTTCTGTATTCTTCTCTCCTGAAGCGCATATCCGACGATCAGAATGATGATCGTGATGAAGATGCAGCTGTAAAAGGAGATGCCTCGCGAAAACAGTGCGAGGTTCGCGGTACTGGCGATATCGTCGATCTGGCAAAGTCCGCTCAGCAGAAGATAATCGGCAACGCCCATGCCGCCCGGGACCGGAAGGCTGTAAACACCTACGAGAACGAGGCAGGACACGGCAGTAACATCGGCAAGGTTACTTACCGAACCGCCGAATGCCAGATATACCAGCACGGTCGTGCTGACCAGGGAGAATCTCTGAAGGAGATTCAGAAGGAAGGCCGCCAGCATCGCCGGCTTATTCTTAAAGATCAGGTCCGCGCAGTTCTTATACTGATCGATCGCCGAGTCGATCTTCTTTACCCGTCCGTCAACATCCTTGATCAGATGCATTCTCTTCGCAAGCTTTACGAGTTTAACCGCAACATTTCTGATCCACCGTTCTTTCTTAAGAACCAGAACGAAAACTGTACAGAGCACCAGAAGGATGATGAAACCGATCATGACCAGTGTCTGGGCAAGCGGATCCAGCCCCCAGTATATCTTCGGGCTGATCGCAAATCCAATCACGCCGACGATCGCCAGCGCGCCGGTATAAAAGAGCATATTCAGAACGAGGATGACCGCGGACTTTGCGACAGGGATACCGTCGCGGTTCATGAAGAACGCGCTCGCCGGCTGGCCCGCGGAAGCGGACGGTGTGATCGCGGAGAAATAGATATCTGCCGCGGAGTATACGATACCGTGGCTTCGAATCGGCTTCTGTCCTTCTGTCTTCGTCAGTGTCCGGACAAGAATATCGAGAGCGAACCCCTCGAAAAGGATATTGCAGAACATCCCGATCACCGCCAGAACGAGCCACTTTACATCCGAGTGGATGAGCGTCTCTCTAAGAAGTGACGGCGAGAAACTGTCAGATCTGGACACGACGGCCCAGATGCTGAAGACCATCAGCACCAGGAACAAAAGCATCCATGGCAGTTTCTTCTTAAGCATTTGAAGACTCTTCTCCTTGTTTCACATTGGAAAGCCCGCGCCATCAGCACGGGCTCTCTTCATTCTAACTCAATTCAGATCAGTAAGAAAGGAGATCCTCATCGTCCGGCTCCTCATCCCTTTTCTTTTTCTTTACGACGGCAAAAGCACTTCCGCCGATGATCAGGAGCAATCCCGCGCCGAGGAGTGCTTTCACGGTGAAATCCAGTCCCGTCGGAATGACGCCCTGCTTCGTGTTCGTAAACGCGATCGTGCTGTCATCGGTAAGTGTGCCGGAAGCTGTACTTCCCGTCTGTACCGCGCCGCCGTCCAGGGTCCAAGTGACCTTATACCCGGTCGTTGTTTCCTCGATCGAGTAGACCGTATCGGAAGGCAGTTCGAACCGGATCGTCTCGCCATGCGCCAGCTGGAAGGTGCCGCTTCCCGTATCATCGAGAGTCATCGAAGATACCGTGCCATCACTCAGAAGGACATTCACTACGCCGCCATAGAACACGTTACCGTACGAATCGCTGAAGGTCGCCTTAAAATCGAACTTCTGGTCACGGCTGGCCATATTACCGGTAACTTCCTTTGTCACCGTAAGATATCTGCTGTCACATGTCTCCTTGATCTTCATCTCAAAGGCCATGGTTCCCTCGACACTGTCATCCGCGGTAACCGTTACATCCGAGTAGTTGTTCAGAAGTGTGATTCCGCCGGTATCTCCGACGATGAAGCGGATATTGTGTGTCAGCGGCAGATAGCCGAGAGGCGCGGAGAGTTCTCGTAATTCATATGTACCTGCCGGAAGTGTGTTATCCAGTTCCTCGAGAATACCGTATTCATTCGTTACGATATTTTCATATCCGGTCACCGGATCGTAGTCAAACATCGTTACTGCGCCGACCTTGATCTGCTTATGCAGAGCAAAGTGCGCGCCCGGAAGCGGACGTCCATCCGCCATATCTACTTTCATGACACGGAGCGTATAGGTCATGTTCTTGATGCCGAGCAGTGTATCCTCGCCGGACTGAATGGTCGTGGTGCCGAATCCGCCATTGGAATTATCCGATACCTCAAACCAGCCGTGTGTATCGTCCTGTCTGAAAATGACCGTGATATCTTCTGTCGGACAGTAATATCCGGTAGGCGTTTTGATCTCCGTAAGGTGATAGGTCATATCCTTGACGAAGAACGCTTTAGTGATCTTTCCGTTCTCATCCGAAACAAACTTTTTGCGGAATGTTCCATCCTCAGAAACCACCGTGAACTCCGCATTCGCGAGCAGCGTCGTTCCGTCCCATGCCGTCTTGGTCAGACCGAGACCCGGACGGTCATTGGTGACATTATCTACACGCACGTTCGAGCCGTCCGGCAGTGTTCCCTGTTCGTAAGACACCGTGTACTTGTATTCAGCGTCCTGCGTGGCGCCTGTCATCTTGCCGCGGATCCGGATCTCCCCGCCTTCACTGACCGGAACTACAGACGCGTAATCCGTGGTTACCACGCCTTTGGCATCCACTGTGTAAGACCCTTCGAGTTTAACTTCACGGATCACATAATCGTCCAGATCCAGTCCGGTATCCAGATGCTCATAGTACCAGTACGAAGTATTGCTCTTCGTCGTGATGCAGTGAACGGCATCATGCTGCGCGGGAACCGCGTTCGGATCCGAATCCGCAAGAACATAGTCCGGAGCAGAGGCTGTTCCGATATTCTTATACACCGCGAAGAAGACATCGCCGTGGCTGTCCATGAAGTCCTTATCGGTCCATTCTTTATATACACGCAGGCCATAACCTTTAAGGTTATTTACTATAACTTTCGGATCCCTGTTATCACCCATGGTCTCATTGACCGGATCATTGCTGACCGTATACGTATCCACAGACTGTTCCGGATAGAAGTAGTAATCTCTTCTCGAATAACCATCCGGAACCTCATCGTCACGTTCTTCTACCATATAGTGCGATCCAACCATGAGGCCTTTGACCTCGACCGTATAACCTGCCGGGATCTTCGAGATCGATCCGTTCATGGATGTCTGGAATGTTGCGCTCTGCTTCTGTTCATGCGTAAGCGAGGAGAAGTTGGTTGTGCCGAGAGATACGAAATCTTTCTCGGAAGAACTCCAGAAACAATACTGACCCTGCGCATTCTTCACGTGATAGTTGTACATGTACGCAGCATACTTACTCTTATCCGCAATCGGAATCGCTCCCTCGTATTCACCCGACAGATACAGACGGAAAGTAAAGCGATCTCTGCAATCTTCTGCTGTGATCTCAGTAGTTCCATCTTCCTTGTAGAGTTTCTTCTGTATGTTCAGGACACGGAGCGCATCCGGATTGATCTCATTGACGTACTGAACATTGGTACGGTCTTCCGCCGCCATACGGTCGATACCATAATCACGCCGTCCGTTTACAGTATTCTCGACCGTCGGAGAGATTGGTTCTCCGTTTACGTAGACCCGGCTGTAAACATGCGGATTGACCGCGCACTCGACCACGCGGTAGTTGATCGTCTTATCCGGGAAGGTGATCTCACACTCTTCTCCCGGCTTTAAGAAGAACACATTAGAGTAGTGCACATTCTCGATCACTGCATCGGGTACGAACCGAACTTCGTCATTTGTTCCTCTGTAAACAACATTGATGCTTCCTGTCACATTTGTCAGCGGGTACTCCTCAACGATACCCTGATCATTCTTCTTCTCATAGAAGATCTGATACGGGAACTCCGCGATTACGGAATCCGTATCATCGATACCGGTGACCTTCTTACCGAGTACGACCTTACCCGGAGTGACCGAAGACTGGTTGAACTTCATGTGCAGGTTCGAAGCACCGCCGCCACGCTCCAGATAGAACATCTTCATGGTGTGCGTCGTGTAATCCTTAAATACATATCCGTCTTTCCCATTCGGCATGAAAAGACCGTCCACATACGTCTGTGCTTCTGCTGCAGCTGCATCCTCAGACTTACCATCCGCAATCGCACGGGCCTTTGCGTTTTTATAGAAGATCTCCTTCAGTGTCGTGGGCTCTTCTTCATCTATGAAAACTTCACCTGTCGCGAAGTTGATCGAGCCGGCCATCGCGCTGTGGCATCCGCCGAGATCGATGACCAGTTCTCCGTCTACGTAGAACCAGAAATCGTCGTCTCCCGTGAATTCATAGATGATGTCGTGTCCCCAGTCATCGAGTCCGCTCGGCGTCTGGATAAACGAAGCTGACATTTCCATTCCGAACTGGTAGTTCGTTTCTCCATTTACAAGATAGAGCCGCTCGTATTTTCTCGGATCACTATCCGACAGAAGTCCAGCACTATTGTTATCAAGTCGTGCATGCATACTGTACAGATTCTGCGGATTACTCACGGCATAGCGATTATCCGAGATGGTATTGTACGGCAGGAACTGTCCATGTTTCATTGTCGTCGTTGACTTTTTGTCATTCGTTCCCAGCTGCTGATAGACAGTAAATTCATTTCCTCCCTTAAGGGAAGCAAAGTTCTGTGTACTGTCATACTCGAAATATCCGGTCGCTTCGTGCGTAGATTCGATGAACAGATGATTGACCGGAGTCGTGTTGTTAAAGAGTGTAGAATTCAGTTTTGCCCCCGTCTTAGTAATCGTCGGATAGCCGTTCTCATCGAGCTGGTTGGAAAGGAGACCCTTAATCTGCAGGTCCGAATGAGAGCCCGTGTTCTCTAGAATCTTGAACATCTCATTTTTCGTTTGATCAGAATTTCCAAAATTAAAGTCCTGCATCTTCATCTCAATACCGTAAAGGTTATTGTCGATGGTTTCGATCTCCACCAGATCGTTATCCGAAGTGGTAGATTCCTCGAGAATCGCGAAGTAGAAGTCCTCCGCGTCAACAAAAGCACCGGACGCGATCTTCCCTTCATCTGTGGTGATTACACCGGAATAGGCATAATTCGCATCATCCCAGGCAACGATCGTAGAGTAATAGCGGTCGTTCTTTCTTCCGGCAAGCTGGATACCGATCTTGGAATCCGAAAGGATCTGACCGTCCGCAACCTGCGGGGCAATATACTTCTGCGAGTACTCGTTATAGAGTTCGTAGTAGTTGTTTTCACTTTCTTTTAATCCGGGTTCCTTGTCTTCCCAGTAATAGATCGTGAAATCCCAAAGGAACGAGTTGATCATATTCTCCGTCCACAGCAGGTAGTCACCGCTCTCATAACACCGGTGCAGTGATCCGTCGTGATCGATCGCATAGTAATTATATCCGGATTTTCCGGTAGCCGGATCCGTTTCCCAGCGGCGTGTATATACGATGACCTGCGATCCGGAAGCCAGATCAGGATCCGAAACGCTGATCTTTCTGGCAGAATATGTTTTCTTATAATCCGCGGTAAGGTCACGTTCTTCCACAGGATAGAGCCAGCTGTCATTACCGTTATTGGTATTAAATCCCGTGCTTGCGCTTCCACTGAACGTAAGCCTGTTGTTTCCGTTTGAAAGGGTGATCTGGTTTGCGGCCGTTCCGGTTCCGGGCACCACGCGGAGAGCGCACGGTTCTGTAGAAACCGACAGTCCTGCGTCCGAGATCGTCAGGTATTTGCCGCTTTCATCCTGTACGTAGTATGTATCTTCATTTACCCATGTAAATGTCCACATCGTCGCGCCATCTTCTGCCGAGACATAGAGTCTATCCTGATGATTGGTACCTTCTTTCGCCACAACCGTGACCTGCAGAGAATCCAGATGACCGGAATCCGCACCTACCCTGTCTGTTGTTGACTGCAGCGCACGGCCCTCATTACCGCCTTTCGTATTCAGAAGGCCATACGTCTTTCCGTTAAGTTTGTATGGATCCTCGCCGTAAGAAATATATGTGCTAAAGACCAGGTTCGTCGAAGTCTTCCACTCGGATATCGCTTTTCTCTCACCGTTCGGAGTATCATTTCCGTTCCAGTTAGCGCCTCCCTGTTCGTTAAAGTAGTGACCGTTTGCGCTTCGGATCGTCACCGTCCCATTCGAGTTATAGGTGATGGTAAAGGTCTGTGCATCATCCTTTGTTCCGAAGAACAGGCTTCCCTTATCGTTATCGATTCTTTCGTCTACAAGATATTTTCTTGTGCCGCCATCCACACAATAGATCTGACACGTCGCCGTGTTTCCGTTCCGCTGGAAATTTTCAAAATAGAACGGGACCGCAGGATACAGCGGATCGTTGACCGCATCGGCCGTCTCCATATACGGGTATCTCGTCTTCGTGATACCTGTACGTGAATCTTTTATCGTTGATACATTGCTCGACATATAGTGATAACCGTTGTTGTTATCAAGTACCGCCGAGCGGATATAGATACCTCTGGAAGCGTTTTCCTCAAGCATAGCCATGCTTGAAAGATTCACCCAGCCTTTGCCGTTTTCTTCAGCGATTCCTTCCTCTGTAACGATCGCGTACGCGGAGAATCCTTCTGCTTCGAAGGTGATCTCCATACCGTCGTCCGTATTGCTCGCGACCGTATCGACCATACCGGCTTGCTGATCATCCGGGAGATGCACGACACTGATATATCCGTCGAGCTGCTCTTCGAGCATGATCTTTACCGAAACTGTCGTGCCGTCCGCCGGCTCACACTCGACTCCGTTGGAGACGAGGCTGATGTCGAAGAAACGCGCCGTATCGACATTCCGGTTATCCATGACTTCATTGAGTTTCTCGAAGTATTCGCCGCGTGCCGTGTCGTCCGTGATTTCATGAACGGTCAGCTGTGCATCCGCAGGGATACCTGTCTCCGGTCCGTAAGTTGCAATGACCGAATAGGTTTCACTCAGGAATACTTTGACTGTCTTTTCGGTATCCGGCTCCGTTGTCTGTTCACTCGGATCCGTACTCGGTTCGCTGAAACCGAACATCATGGAGTCCTGAATATCGTTCGTGCTTTCAGAGGAATCATCTGTATTTTCCGGATCTTTGAAGCTTTCCGTATCCGAAGGCATCTCGGTATCCTCTGTATCCGAAGGATCTTCACTTACCGATCCGTCAGTATCCGATACATCCGACGGTTTTTCCGTGTCGGATGAAGTCTCCTCGGAAGTCTCATCTTCAGAAGTCTCCGAAGAAGTTTCCTCCGAAAGTTCTGTGGTGAACCCGGTCGTCGGATCAGAAGTCTCATCTTCCATCTCTTTGGCTAGAACAAGGCCGGTCGAAGTCATAAGGATCGAGAATGTAAGGAGCAGGCCGACTGCACGGCGGAGCGCCTTCGAGCGCAGGCCGGATGTCAGATATGCCATAAGAGCAGTGAGCATGGATGTAAAGGAGCGGTTATTCTTCATATTCCGTCTCCTTTCTCTTTATGGACGCAAGGAGGAGTAATAATGCGCCCGCAGCAAGGAATCCGCATGCTGTGCCCTTGGCAGCCGAACCGGTATCACCGGTCTTTACGATCGGGTCCTTCTTCTCCGGTTTTCTCACGGCAGAATTAACAAATGCCACTTCTGTCGGCTTGACCATTCCTTCTTTAGCCAGGATGACCTGATATTCGAGGCCTCCCGCATCATCGTTCGTCACGAAGAGTGTCACCATGTAGACGGTCTCGTCATAGATGATGTCACTGTTCGATCCCTTCTTCTCATAAACCTTGTACTGATAGGTTCCGGGCTCCGTAATTTCTACGGCAAAAGCACCGTTACCCGATCCGCTGATCGTGACGGTATTCTGTTTCGGAACAGGAGATACCGCATCAAGAGGTTCAATCACAAATTCATAAGTTGCGCCGCCAACAGCATCCGCTTTCTCACAGGAGAACGGAATGACCGCATCTACCGGTGTGTAGGAATTGGCGGCTCTCAGCGGAGAAAGAGCGCACGAAAGGACGGCACACAGCGTCATGACAAACACCAGTGCTTTTGCCAAGGTATTAATTTTCCTGGTGAGACCTCTCAAATCTCTATTCTCCTAAACTCAATCAAGAATGTATGCAAATACGACGATCCTTGTCGTGGTCGTGTCGCCTGCGCAGGTACTGAGACACAGCACTCTGTGACTCACATCCACACCTTTTTCTTTCAGAAATGCATACAGTTCTTCGTATTTCCCGGGATCGAAGATGAACTCGTCTTTCGCATCTGCCGCCATGGCATAGAATGCTTCCAGTTCATAGAGCACCTTACCATCCCGCCCCACGAGAAGTTCTCCCTTCTTATGGGATTTCAGATAGTCTTTATCTAAGTAATCATCAAGGGCACCGAACATCTTTCCGTATTCCATGTGATGTCCGTATATGACCGAGTACGGATCAGTAAAATCACCTTTGTTCCGGCAATCCAGATAGATACTTCCGGACAGTGCATACTGACCGTAGGGATCCTTGTTCAGATAAGTCGTATTGTCCTCGGCCTGCATGACCGGATAGTCGATATTCGTATCGTCCATCGTGATCCAGCCCACCATATCCGAAGTGATCGGCGATTCCTCAGCGGAATACGCATTTTCGGCATTCGGCTTATATTTCCGATATGACGTATCGCTCGCACGATCGTAGACATACCAGGTATCATAAAGCGCATACACGACGATAAGCAGCGCAATCAGAAAGATTACGAGCATCGTTTTCTCGTATATGGTATTCATGGTCTTCCAGAAAGTCTTCATGGATCCTCACTCGACGCCCGTGAACGGATTACTCTTCGGTTTCCTCCGCTTCACCTGCTTCGAGGACCTTACGTCTCATGCTTCTGACCATGAAGAATGCAGCGCCTGCGATAACAACTACGCCAACTGCGATGATCGGGCCGACCTTCATGATAATACCTGTCGGGATGATACCGGACTTGGTGTTTGTGAAACCGACGTGGAGATCTGCATTGCCCATTGTACCGTCAAGAACATCTTCCATCTCGTCATTATCGGCATCAGCATCCCAGTTGAGCGGAGAATCATCAGCAGCGATAGAATCTTCTTCGCTGTAATCTTCAGGAGTCTCTGCGACCGTATACTCTGCGCCTGTCGGGATACCCTGGATCACGACATACTGTTCGTGCTGCAGGTAGAATACGCCGGTGGCTACACCGGAATCATTCGCTACCAGCTCGTCCGGGTTGCTCTCAGTTTCATATGCATCCAGTGTTGCGGAATTTGTTCCAACATCCTCATCACAATAATCACGAACGACCGGAAGGGTATCGCCTTCGTTCAGACCGGTAATTGTAACTTCGATCTTAAAGTACTTGTCCTTGGAAGCCTGGTTTCCGGAAACTACCTTAGCGATATAAAGATCGTGTGTCTCATAGGAGTTCTGGAAATTATCGGTCTTGTCATCTACCGGATCATCAGGATTCGCAACATCAGCTGTACCGTAATCACCACCTGCAGTCGGAGCATCTGTTTCGGTGTGCAGAACATAGCTGGCAACTGCCAGACTACCATTATTGTCTACTACATATACATCCAGTGTAAGCTCGGAATCATCATAAGTAACACCGGCCGGTACATCTGTCGTCGGAACAGTCTCCTTAAGGATGTATCTGTAAACACCCGGCTCATCAAACTCTACTCCGGTGAAGTCCACTTCAACTTCCACTACCGCATACTTCTCGCCGGTAGCAAGTGTGACTGAATCGTCGCCGGACTGAACCGTATTATACGCATCATCTCCCTGATGGAATTCCGCAGATTCGATATCAACCTCATCTGCATCCGGACCCGGAATGACTTCAACAGATGTTCCCGGAGTAGCAGGAATAGCGTCGCCCGCAGCAATCTCAAAATCGAATGTAATGTTCGGAACTTCGGCGGTTTCCGGCATGACAAGATACTTCTTAAAACTTGTCGTGTCACCATTTACAGGTGTATAGGCAAACTCCGATGCTGATGCCGGGAAGACAACAGCGGCTGCGATCATGGCAGTAGTAACTACCGTCGACAGCATCTTCAAAATAGATTTCGTTTTCATTTTTCTTTACTCCTCCTAAAATGAAATACTTTCTTATATTCCCCGCCGTCGCAGAATGAAAATAACTTCTCCTTCCACATCGGACGTGGGAATGGCCCCATATGTTCTACTATCCCCCACATCGGAACGGAAATCATTGAGCACGAAGACCGTGCCTTGCGGGACGATATACGGAAATGAAATGACGGCGCCTTCAGATGTCGTAGGATAAACCACGTCCTCCAGGACGTTATACCCGTTGACCATCAGGCACTGGTCCGTGATCAGAACCTCGTCACCCTCTTTGGCGACGATCCTTCCGAACTTGACCTTACCGTCGTACTTATATGCGATCTCTTCCCCTTTCTCCGGGGTCCCCAGCTTCCATGTGATGACCAGATCCCCATCCTTGATCATCGGATACGATGAATTGCCGTGATTGACATGAACTCCTATAACAAATACCAGAAGTACCACGACAGCTGCCGCTGTGATAGCGATCTTGATGAAGAACTCGATCGCGAAGTCTTTTGCGGTTTTCTTCTTCCGCTTCTTCTTCGCTTTCGCAGAGGGATTCTTGTCAGACTTCTTTTCAGGAACCGGTGCTTTTTCCGTAGCTTCATCCGCATCCGTTTTCTGTTCCGGAACTGTCTCTTCCGGATCTTCGCTTCTTTCAGATCCTTCGGCCGGACTTACTGCCGGCTCCGTTTCATCAGAAACGACCGTATCCTGCACCTCCTCTACAGAAGGTACTTCCTGTTCCGGAAATCCCTTGTCTTCACCTGTCCATTCACTCATAAGCAGGTCAGATCGATACTATTCTCCTCTCCTAGATTTACCGATTTTAAGGTACGACAAATAGGGCGCATGCGCCCAATTTCTCAAAATTATTATACACCCGTCAGAAAAATTATGAAATTAATTTATCGTTTCAATTGTTGCGAGAGTGTAAACTTTTGCAGGAATATGAGGAGTTTTCAGGTTCGGAAGTCTTATTCCCCGTCGGTAAAATCTTCCCAGGACTTCTCGTCCTCGGTGTATCCGCTCTTCGTTTTCACCCGTACGATGGCTTTTATGATAAGACCGGATACCAGGATCAGAGCGATGACCACCCAGCCGAAGAAGATATTACCCGCAAGCGAGTAACCGGATCCTTTTCCATAGATACCGCCATCGCGGATGAGGCTGACGAGATTCCAGATGAAAAGTCCGCTCAGGACAACCGGCGCGATGATTCTGATCGATGGCATGAACCACCATCCCGGCATCTTGAATTTCTTCGTATTCCGGTTGATCTGGTCGAGGATCTTCGTCGTCTTGAAGAACCAGCCGGCCACGATTACCTCAAGGATACCTGTCAGAATCAGTGTATAACTGTTGATGAAGTAGTCCACGATATCGAGGACCGCGAGTCCTGCGCCCGTGACATAGATGAGACTGATCACACCCTCGATGATACAGAGTGTGAGCGTCGTCTTTTTCTTATTCAGATGGAACTTATCCGAAATTGCCGTCGAGACGCCTTCGATGATGGAGAAGAGCGAGTCAATCGCCAGCGTGATCAGGCAGAAGTAGAAGATGAAGGCGAAGAGCATGTTGACCACACCGCTTCCGGAGAGTTTGACGATCGCCTGCGGATAGATGATGAATGCCGTCGAGATACCGGATTCAGACATATTGTCCAGCATGCCGACACCTGCCATGGTCGTGAACATAACGACACCGGCCAGGACACTGATAATCAAATCAGAGAAAGCAATGATGATGGCATCGACCGCGATGTTGGCTTTTTCATCGAGGAAAGAACCGTACGCGAACATGATCGCCATCGCAACAGAGAGTGAATAGAATACCTGGCCGATGGCATCGACCCAGAGTTTGGAATCAGAAAGTGCGCTCCACTTCGGGATGAAGAGCTTGGAGATACCGCTCATCGCGCCCGACATAGTAAAACCGCGGACCGCCATGATAAGGAGGCAGATTACCGGGAGCGAAACGGTGTACTTGACGACCTTGCCAACCGTTGTCGTGCCGTTTCGGATGCAGACATAGCAGAGGATCCATGCAATCAGAAGGCAGACCAGGACCGGTCATGCAAACGTAGTAAAGCCGGATGTCGTACCCGTCGTCTTGATGGTATCTGTCCAGAGCGTTTTTGCTTTTCCGGTCGGATCCTCCGAGCCGGTAATGCCCATGAACTTAAAGCTCATGAAGAACATCATGATGACCCATGCGAATACTGCCGCATAGTAGATCGAGATGCCGATACCGTTCGATACACCGAGCCAGCCGACGTGTTCCGCACGCTTATTCAGCGCTCGCATGGAGCCCGGCGCACCCTGCTTGGTGTGTCTTGCGACAGCGATCTCCAGCATCAGAAGCGGGATACCGACGACCAGCATCGCGATGAGATATACGAAAAGGAAGGCGCCTCCGCCGTACTTCGCCGCCAGTCCCGGAAAACGCCAGGCATTTCCGAGCCCTACCGCCGAGCCGATTGCGGCCAGAATAAAAGCTGATCTTGATGACCATTTATCACGCATGTGATACCCCTCCCTAAAATTCCGTAAAATCTTTGATCTGATCCTTATAATCGTGGATCAGTCCGTAATCTTTATCATTTCTCGTTCCGTTGACGATATACGCGAACCAATCCGCCTTACGCAGATACTGGTACGGACCCGTCATAAACTCCCGGACTTCCTTCTTCTTTCCAGGCATAGTGCTTTCGGAAAGCGGGAACACGAGATACTCACCGGACAGATGGTGGACACCGACGTCCTCGAGGAAAATGTACTTCTTCATGAGCTGCTCTTTAGAGACTCTGTAGAGTCTGACACGGCCGTCCTTAATGAGACCTGTGTCCAGAAGCCAGTTATAGAAAAGGTCTTTCGCACGGTCCTCCTGACTCAGCAGGCAGATCGCGCCTTCGTGGTACCATGCACCCATCTTCGCAGGATCAGAAAGCACCTCAACATCGAACATCTTATGCGCATCCGGGACCTTATAGACTTCCTTCTGAAGTGACTCGACATAGCCGCGGGTCAGGCCCCTGGACATCACGAACCACATCAGGAAAGACATCACCGGGATCGGGATCATCGCCAGGACCTGCCCGGTCAATCCCTTGATATGCATACAGAGCAAAGAGCACGCAATGACCATAATCGCCAGACCGATCAGGAACGTCGCGACCATGCTGACGACATAGCGCTTATTTCTCTTCCGGTCTTGCGGCCCTCTATCCAGAAAACTAATACGATAGATGTCGTTTTCCTTTTCTCTCATAATGCCCGTATCCGACAAAGTGCTTCCTGAAAAGCACTGATAACCCCTGCTTCACTTCTTCTTTCTGGTGGAATAAGTCATCGATCTCTTCTGCGCTTCGAAGACGAAATATCCGTCTTCTTCGTAGATCTTCACCCCGCCGAAGATCGCGATCAGCTTGTTCTTATACCAGTCTTTCCTCTTAGTGACCATGAACATTCTACCGCTGATCTTTAAGCGGTTAAAGCCCTTCTCAATAAAAGTTTTGGCGACTTTGAAGTCCGTGTGGTAGGGCGGATTCGAAAGGATCAGATCGAAGTCGGATCCCGGCACATTCGTAAGGGCATCGCCCGTCACGAAGACCGCTCCCGGGAACCCGTTTTCACGCATGTTCTTCTCCGCAGTCCTTACCGCCAGCGCATCGACATCGGTAAGCACGATGTTTTCCGGCTTCACGCCGTTTGCCGCCGCGGCCAGCGATACGATCCCGCATCCGCAGCCGAGGTCCAGGACCTTATCCTCTTCCGAAAACGCCACGTGGTTCAGCATGGCAAGCGTTCCTCTGTCCGCCTCCTTCGGAGAGAACAGAGAACTTTCCGTATTTACCGTAATTTCCTTACCGTTAAACGTGACCTTATACATTCGGCTTCTTCTCCATATAAACGAAGATCAGGTCGCCCGCGACCGCCTTCTCATCAAACTTTACATATCCCAGTTTCTCGTAGAGGCGGATGTTATCGACACTTCTCGTACTGGTAAACAGTTCGAAGCGCTTGTTGATATAGCACCGTTCCATCTCCTTGAGAAGACGGCTTCCGTATCCTTTTCCGCGGAAGTCCGGATGCACCATGAGCTTTCCGATATATACGGTACCATCCTTCTGATAGGAGCGTACTGATCCGATGATTCTACCGTCTTCCGTTACCATCTTCAGGATGATGCCCTTTTTCAGTTCTTCTCTTACTTCCTCGAGAGTTTCCTTAAGCGGCGGGATATCCTGAGTTCCGAAGAGCGCCGCCTCGCTCTGATATGCGAGGTACTGAAGATTCAGGATCTCCTGAAGGTCGTCTTCTTTTGCACGCACAATATCCGGACGGATAAAGTAGACCATATTGACTCTTACCTCGCGGCGGTCGATATCAAAGTTTCCGTAGCTACAGGTATCGATTCCCATCAGCCGGAATCCCTGCTTTCTGTAAAAGGTGATCGCACGGACATTGCAGGACTGCGTCTCCAGAATGATCGCACGGCGGCCGTCCCGCTGTGCTTTTTCCTTGACGATATTCATCAGCTTCGTGCCGATGCCCTGACGGTGCAGTTCATCCGCGACCCAGAGCTCCGTGACCAGAAGGCGGTTGCTCCACTCTTCCGCCCAGCACTCTATACATGCGAGAAGTGATTTTCCATCGTCTGAGACGATACCCCAGGCCTCCGAGCCTTCCCACCAGTCCGCATAAAGGCTGTCCGGGAAATCGTATTCCTCCGGACTATGCGTCACCGGTGTATCAAACTTTTTCTTCACCAAATCGATATGGAATGAATCCGGCTCCTCCGTAACTTCCACATCGAAGTATTCCTCCGCCGTATACCGCATCAGGATCGGAGTACCCTTCCACTGATCCTTCGGAAGCGGGATGATCTTCAAATCACTCATATCTCTAACTCCCCGAAAACTGTGTTCACGGTCATTATAGCATTCTGAAGCATTACAGAACACTAAACGGGAAGTATTCTTGCCCCGGGTTCTTTATGAGTTCGCTTTTACATCGATCCCCATCGACAGGAGGAGCTCCTCGGCAAGCTTGACCTGTTCATCATCGACAGCCTCGAATTGGAAGGCGAGCTTTTCTTTCGCTCCGATCACAAAGAGCATGTTCTGCCCGTCCGGGGTCTGGCAGTAATACCCTTCAAGTGTCAGACCGTCTTCATCGATCTTGACGGACTTCTTCACCAGATCCTCTTCATACCAGCCGCCGTATGCCTTGATTTCCTTGATGGTATTCTTCGCCAGGTCCTCACTGGTGTACTTATCGATTACAAACAGTGTACCGTTCTGCGGCGTCTGATAGCGCGTATACCCCTCCTCATTTCTGACAGAGGCAGATTTATCGTAAGCAACCTTATTCTCTTCACAGTATTTAAGAAATGCGTCCAGCATCTCATCTGCTGACAGTTTCTGTTTTTCCGTCTCCGAGGCAGAAGTTTCTTCGGTGGAAGAAGCAGTCGTATCTTCGGGTTCCGACGAAGTCGTGCCTTCGGTCTCCGAAGTTGTCGTAGTTTCCACAGAAGAAGTCGTACTCTCCGGCTTTGAAGATTCCTTATTCTCCTTTGACTTGCAGCCGGATACCGCACCTCCGATCACGGCACAGGAAAGCAGAATAGCCAGTGTTTTTCGAGTATTCTTATTCATAGATCAATGCTCCTTCTCTTCTATTATGAGTTCGTTTCTTTTAAATATGTGTTCACGCGATTCTGGATCAGTTCCGCAACATGTTCCGCCGAATAGGTGCCGGAATAGTAGGCGGCAGCTTCTTCCAGAACAACATCCACCACCGATTTATATCCATGGAGATACCGGTCCGCTCTGGAAATAGTCTGTAGCGCCATATCGTGGTACTCTTCCTTGCTGAGTTTCAGTTTTTCCGGATAGGATTCCGTATAGAGTTTATACGACTCCTCGAAATCCTGTTCCCAGCACTTCCGGTTAACCATCATTGTGCCGGCACTCATCGCCGGACAGTTCGACTGGAACTGCTCACTAAGGGCATGTCGGATGATCTCACCGGCAAGCTCGTCCTGAGAAGTTGTCGCGGAGATCGCCAGCAGGTAATTCGGAACCGCATGCAGCGCCCCGTTCTCATTCGGGAACCCGACAAGAACGTGATCCTTGAGATCGATTACTTTTCCCGGAGAGTCTATACTCTGGTAATCAAGCATAAACAGCCCGTCATCCAGTTCCGCATTCGTATAATCCTCCCAGTCTTCCTTCCGCCCGATATCATTCGTCCATTTCAGAAGTTTCAGGAAATCGTCCCCCGTGAAGTTCGCTTCTCCTCCTGCAGTAAACACATCCATCTGTGCCAGAACACCGTATTTCAGAAGAGACTCTTTCGAGTAAACGCTCTGGATACAGGTTAGATCCGTGAATTTTCCGGCGCAGCGGTAGAAGTCGTCATACGTCCACGTGTCCGTATTCTCCACATATTTCGGAGAAGCCTCGAACGCGAGGATCCAATACGTCAGGCTGGCACAGTAAGGTGTCTTCTTGCCCATCGTGATCTTCTCCATGAAATAGTCGTCTTCATTAAGTGTCTCCAGATACGGCGTCAGATCCTTAAGGTACCCGAGTCTTCCCATCTCGCCCAGCGAGATATCATCGAAGCAGTCGAAATACATATCGGGAGCCCGTCCATTCGCGATATCCAGACTGACAAGTTCATAGAGATCCTTTCGCCCGGATTTGCCGGAAGCTTCGAGCTCATCCATATAGTCACGCATGACGAACTTCACCTCAGGATGCAGAATACTTATCTCCTCCACCAGTTGCGGGATCGGACTCTCTATCAGGTTATACCCTGCAATGACAAACTCCTTCTTGCTCTCCTGCGTCTTCTTATCCGACGGCGCAAGGTGATACAGGATACACATATCGTCACTCATCGGCATGACCAGAAGCTCGATCTCTCCATTTTCAAGGAACCTGATATCATCGACATGACCCCACACCGATACCTCTTCCAGCTTCAGTTCGGAAGTCTCCTTCTCATCCAGCCGGACGATCTTTGAAGTTTCAATACTAAACAGATCACTATTCCTTACCAGAAGCTTATTCCATCCCTCAGTAACGGCGATATCCGTCTCCGTCCATGTCTTATTCTTCTCATCATACTTGAAAAGCACTTGTGGCAGTTCTTTTCCGGCTCCCATGCATGTCAGTGAACCTTTCCACGTAACAGCACTGCCGCTCGCATAGGTCTCAGGAAGTTCGATTTCTTCTTTCAGTTTTCCATCTTTATCCAGCATGAACACCTTGTCGTTGCCGCCGGTTACCTCGAAGCTTCCGCCCGGAATCAGCATAAACCCCCTGTCGCCCATGCAGGTTAACACGAAGTTCCCATCCTCGCCGACCTCAAATCCGAATACCACTCCGCGATAAGAACCCAAATCAAGATCAATATGCTTCGTAACTCCTTTTTCCGGATCAAAGCAGTCAACGAAGTATTCACTTACACCTGCAGATTTGTCCACACGGCTCGTCAGTACCCAGCATGCGTCATCGGTACAGTAGATATTTCGGATGTCTTGCGAAGGACGGGTTTCTTCATTCAGATCGTATGTCGCTTTGATCTCGCCCTTCTCATCCAGATAGTAAAGGAGGCTCTCCGGTGCGATCTCTTTTCCCTCATCATCGAGCGGGAGATATGGAAGGTTGGTCGTATCTCCCGAGGAAGGCACACTCTGCTTGTGATAAGCATCCCGATATTCTTCAGTTTCACAATATGTCAGCGCAAATGCACCGTCTCCGCAGAAACCGGCTTTCATAACATTTGGGATAGACATGATCGTATTTGTCGTGGAATAGTATGACGCAAAAGACTCTTTAGAAGTCGCTTTCTTCTCTTTTTTCCTGCACGCCACCAGCGGAAACGCTATTGCAAAACACAAAAACAACGCCAAAACGCGCAGCCTCGACTTAGCCATTTTTCAATGCCTCCTTGCACTTGTTATGTATAATAAACAACCCCGGAGAGATTATATCACTTTTCGCCGGTATATTTCTCTCGTATATACTTTTCCTGTTCCTGCAGCGCCGGCATTTCCGACTCGTCGACTTTCCCTGTAGCCTTGACCGAATACAGATTGCTCAGCTGTCCCGGATACGTATCGAGAAAGAACCCGTCAAACTCGATCTCCAGGATCGTCCCTCTCTCAAGACTCGCCAAAGTCTCCTTGTCAAAATACATCTCCTCAACCATGATGCAGTTATGATAATCCGTCACACCGTCCTGCCGCGCACTCACGTAGATTATCGAAGCATTCGAGAACAGATATACCAGTTCCTGCGTAAAGGACACATACATCTCTTCGATTTTATTCGGATCGTCCGGGTCAGCTCCGACAATGATGAATTTATCCCCGCACTTCCAAACATAAGAAGAACCCCGGCTCTTATCAGCGTCCGGTTCACCCCACGCCTTGATAAGGTCCTCGCGGTTGAAGTCCAGTTTCTTCACACCATGCGGATCCGAATCGTTGATATGCTCATTCAGAAACTCTTCTTTCGTCGGGACCTTCGATTTCTTTTTGCATGCAGAAAAAGCACATGCCATCGATATGATCAGCGACGCCACCAAGATCTTCGCCACTATTGCTTTTGCTGAAATCTTCATATTGGTCCCTCCTTTATTTTTTTCCAATACGGATCATCCACGTTCCAGTACGACAGTAGCGGCTCGTTTCTGAATGATGTTGACCACGTCATCAAGGGTTCTCTGACCGGTAAAGTATCCTGGCGCTTCCTCCTGGATGATCAACAGAGCAGACGGATCCGATGAACAGTAACCGTGAATGTTCTCGATTATATTAAGAATCAGCGTCACATGTTCTTCATTCATATGTACGCTGTTATATGTTATAGACAACATTTCGGACTCATCTGTTTCTGCCCTTTCCCACCCTCTTTGATTCGATTTAGTCTCAAGATCCAGCATGTAATCTAAGGCTTTCCTATTGACCGGGAAACCCAGAGTTCCACGGGAAAGAGCAATCTGCGTATCTTCTTCATAAAGTGATCGGATAAAGTCCCATGCCTCATTCTTATATTGTGACGACTGGGAAATCGCGATAGAAGTGGCTTTATCCGCTCTTGCACCGGACCCATCCATCCCGGGATATCCGATCATGCTGACTTTTCCATCAAAACTATCGTAGATATTTAGGAACCTTTCAAAATAGTAATTTCCTATCGAAAATGACCAGTTCATCGAGGCAAGCATGCCCTCTTGGAATTTTGTTTCGTCACTTAAAGCTTCCTCAAAGATCTCGCTATAAGTTTTCGGGATTCCATACGTTTTCACAAGAGTAAGGATCTCTCGAAATTCCGGATCATCGAACTTGACCTTCTGTCCGTCGTAATCGAGGAAATGACTTGTTGATCCGTCCAGTAACGTCTCCAACAGATCACTCTGGGTCATAATGCCAATCATTTTGACATCTTCCGGAAGAGACTGGCTGATATTGTTAAACTCCTCGTATGTCCAGCCGGTTCGATCACCTACATAATTTGTATTCACCAACATACCGGTCACATTAAACGTTAGCGGAATCTGGTAAAGTTTTCCATTCGTCTCATAAGAGCGAAGGATATTATCATACAGAAGACTCCTATCCAGTGGAGATTCCCCATCAATCAGAGCATTCAGGTCTACCAGTGCACGTTCCGTATTGAACTGGGAAAAAGACCCGAAATTCAGAAGAATATCCGGACCATCTCCCGCTCTCACATCAAGATAGACCTGATCTGCGATTTTTGAAAAATCTTCTGTCGTCTGAAAATCCATAGAACTCCCGAATGTGGCACCAGCGGATCCGCTTCGTGAATACATATTATCTGTTGAATAATCTTTCACGACGATCCTGGCCGTTTTTTCGGGGTCGAGATTATAGTTATTCAACTGATCCAGAAAGTATTCATCCAGATTTCCGATAGAAGCTAAAGAAATAATCTTCTTTCCAGCATGCGGATTCTTTTCCTCACGATGCAGATGCATGATATTTAGTGAATCCGGATTATCAAACACAAACCATCCATAGGATTCAGCAACACCTTGAGAGGCTTTTCTTAAAACATATATGTCGTTTTCAGATTCTATATATGTGCTCGCACTCTCTATTCCATGGTAATTGCAGTCTGTATTGCTCCAGGATAGTATCTGCTGAGGTTCGGTTCCGTTAAGAAGATCATATTTCCTGATTCCATTTCCAAGGGTCGCATACACGCCATCTTTCCCCTGAACCAGATAACCGCCATTTATAGGACAAGCGACATCCAGTTTTTCGCCCTTTTTCCCACCAATCTTTTTTCCTGTAGAAGGATCAAACTCATACATAAACTGATCCGGAGCAGACATATCCATATGTTCTTGGATGAAGTAAGCGTAGTACTTCCCATCAACTTGGAATAATCGGTACACGTACAAACCTAAAAACGACTCTGAATTAAGAAGCGTTCCATCCGCCTTAAACAGAAGAAGTGCACGGTCCTCATTATCAAAACAAGAAAAATTACCATTATCCAGGAGTAATAAATCTTGCCCGTTACGCACAGTTTTCCCTAGTGAAACCGGATTTACCAGTTCGCCTTCGGGCGAAAGGTCACAAAGGATCGTCGAATTATTCTTGTTCAGATTAAGGTCTGATGTATTTAGCAGAATTTTAACTTTGCCGGAAGGATCCTCAGCAATTCCGAGAACCTGGGAAGCGGCATCAAACGGAGTAAACTTCTTCATCTTCCCATCCAGCCCGAAAACAACAAGTCCTTTTCGCGAATAGCTGCTGCGCTCCTCCAGAAGCTTCGTATACTCGGCAACATTGTTTTCATCCTCCGGGTTGTATTGGAAATGCGTATAGCGTTCCTCCAGGTCTTCCGGAATAACATATTCTTCCGTTACAGTCATCACTATGCCATCGGAGAAAATCTTCTGGTCATCGAAATAGCGGGATTTTAGTTTTCTATCCTCATCTCCCGGAATCTGGAAGTCCAGCTTGATTTCTTCACAACTGTAATACGGATCCGTTTCCTGCACGAGCTTTATCTCGGTTTTTTTCTTTTTCTTACAGCCGACCGAGAACAGGAAGGATGTGATCAGAACCAATGCACATACACGTTTTACAGAATTCTTCATTGAACTTCCTCCTTTAGCAGGAAATATTAGGATAGGCTTGGAAAGGATATCCTAATCTGTTACTCGTAGTGTAACAGGCTCACGTGCTCTCTCGCAACTCTTGCTCGACTTCCTTCTTATGGATCGCGTGGATGCCGATATGTCCGATGCCAAGGAATAGCACAGCGATCCCGAGCACCCAGTTTTTTCCGTATACCGCGAGAAGGAAGAACGCGATGACCGGGAGCGTCGCACCTGCCAATGGGATCCCGAGGATGCTCCTGTAGAAATCAAGCATCGTCCTCTCACTTCTGAAGTAACGGATCCAGTGGATCTCATAGAGGATCATCAGAAGGAATGCCACGATCAGCCACAGATACCAAAGCGACCACGGCTTCAGATTAAAGTCCGTGAAGATCACCGCGGCAGTGGTTACCGTCACCTGCCCGATCCTTTCGAAAAGCAGCAGCACCTTGCTTTCTCTTGCGACATATTTATCGTAGTCCTGCGGCGGATACTTCGGCCAGAAGGAATTGGGGACAAACAACATCAGCAGAAAGATAAGACCCACATAGGAAAAACCAAAATGCATCCTGGAACACTCCCTCTATTTCTTTGATTTCAGTATATCACTCCGTCATATGGTAAGGAGCAAAAAGAAAGCCGGAGTATTGCTACTCCGGCTTTTCTCTTTTTTTCGTTTACTTACGCTTCCGAATTACTTCTGCTCAGCGATTGCAGCCTG
>CAMYWO010000021.1:0-29649 GCA_947302815.1 uncultured Clostridia bacterium
ACCAGATCGAGCTGTGCATCTGCACGATCTTGCCGTCCTGGATATAGACACGCGGAATACGCTTGCCGACCAGGCAGGTGACTTCGTAGTTGATGGTATCGAGCATATCGGAGATCTCATCGACCGGGATCTCGCTGTGCTTGCCGCGGGTCTTCTGTGTGCCGAAGAGTACGACCTCATCGCCGACCTGCGGTTTTTCATCGAAATCAGTCACATCGACCATGCACATATCCATGCAGATATTGCCGACGACCGGTGCTCTCTTTCCGTGGATCAGGACCTCGGCGCGGTTGCTCAGACGGCGCAGATAACCGTCCGCGTAGCCGATCGCGATCGTCGCGATGGTGCTCGGCTTCTCGGTCTTGAAGTGACGGCCGTAGCTGATGGTCTCGCCGGCCGGGATCTCTTTTACATGTACGACGCTGGACTTTAAGGTCATGGCCGGACGGACTTCGAAATCCGTATACGGCTTCGGGCAGCCCTTCGGCATCATGCCGTAGGTAATAAGGCCCGCTCTGACCATATCCATATGCATCTGTGGGAAGCGGATGATGCCCGCGCTGTTGCAGATATGCTTCGTCGGGATCGTGAGGCCGTGCTTTTCGAGCTCATCGACCATTCTCATAAAGCAGTTATACTGCTTCATGGTGTATTCGTCATCGTCTGTATCCGACATCGCAAAGTGCGAGAACATGCCCTCGATCTCGATGCCCGGAAGCTCGGAGATCGCAAGGATCGCCTCGACGGAAGACTCGCCTTCGAGGAATCCGAGGCGGTTCATGCCGGTATCGTACTTGATGTGGATCCTGGCCGTTCTCTCGAGAATGATCGCCTTCTTCGAGATCGCCCTGGCGTATTCAAGAGAATATACCGCCTGTTCGATATCGTTCTCGATCAGCTCGTAGATACGTCTCGGATCGGTATGACCGAGGATAAGGATCGGGACATTGATGCCGCTCTTTCTGAGCTCCAGCGCCTCGTCGAGCATCGATACCGCGAGCTTGTCCGCGCCGTTATTCAGAAGCACTCTTGCTGTCTCGATCGCGCCGTGTCCGTAAGCGTCCGCCTTAACGACCGCCATGATCTTCGCCGATCTTTTTGTCACGCGGCGGATCTCACGCATGTTCTCCGCCAGAATATCCAGATTGATCTCCGCCCACGAACGATTCGGAAACTTATCCATCATTTTTGCATTCCTTCTTCCCAACCAAGCGTTTTAAATACTTTTCCGTAATAGCCCGGAAGCATCGTCGGCAGCATCGCGCGCGTCCCATGCTCCGCAGCACAGAGTTTTCCGGCCAGGCTGTGGATCCCGACAGCGCAGATGGAAGCATCTTCTTCCGTCATGCCCTGAGCCAGAAGTCCGGTCAGAAGCCCCGCGAGCACATCCCCGGATCCGCCCTTGGCCAGTCCGGAATTGCTCACAGGATTACTATACCACTTCCCGTCCGAAGTAAATATGTGAGTTTCGTTACTCTTAAGAACAAGCGTAATTCCTTTTTCTACGGCAAAAGCACTTGTCTTCTCTAAATCGCCTCCCGGTATTCCAGGAGCCAGTCGGGCAAACTCCCCGACATGCGGCGTCAGTACAGCAGGCGCAAGCCCTCCAGAAACACGGGCCGATACCTCCTGCATCACGTCTTCATGCAATGCCAGATACGAGAGCGCTCCGGCGTCGAGGACCAGATGCGGCGCAAGCTGCGCGGCAATACGGATCATGATGCCGAGTTTTTCCGACTCGGGCGGGATCCCCGGCCCGATCAGGACCGCATCCTTCCCCTGTATCTGTTCAGAAAAATACTTCTCATATGAATTTGCTTCCGGCATCACCGGAAGTCTCATCACGGCAGTGGCTGCCACAGCAGGCGCAGCTGCCGCCGGAACCGCCTTGTTCACCAGCTCTTTATATACGAGGCCCAGCGCCTCCGGGCAGTGGATCAGAAGCGGTGTGAGTAGTTCTTCAGCTGTATGCACATAGACGAGACCGGCTCCGGAACGAAGTGCGGAAGATGCCGCCATGCAGCAGGCCCCGCCCATCCCGGGCGTTCCCGCGCAGATCAGAACACGGCCGAATGTGCCCTTATGTCCGGACTCCGGACGCTCCGGACACTTACCGGAAATCATATCCTGATCGATCAAATACGGTGTCTGCACGATCCTTACCTCCCGCTTAACGCTTACTTAAAGCTTCGGCACCTCGCTGATGGTAGAAATATCGAAAGGCGTCTCCTGATATACATAGTAGTTCAGCCAGTTCATAAACAGGAGCGTCGAGCTGGATCTCCACTTCATATGCGGTTCCTTTGACGGATCGTCGTTCGGGAAATAATTCTTCGGAACTTCGATCGGCAGGCCCTTATTGAGGTCGCGGAAATACTCGTCTCTTAATGTGTTGACGTCATACTCGGAGTGACCCGTGATGAAGATCTGTCTTCCTGAAAGATCGGAAACAGCGTACACGCCGCTCTCTTCAGACTCGGACAGGATACGCAGGTTCGGGTGTCTCTCGATGTCTGACTTTCTCACTTCCGTATGACGGGAGTGCGGTACGTAGAAGTAGTCGTCAAAACCGCGGAACAGCTTGACCGGCTTGGTGTAGGTCATGCTGTGCTCAAAGACACCGAACATTTTCTTGTCGAGATTGTACTTCGGGATACCGTAGTGGTGGTAAAGTCCCGCCTGTGCGCCCCAGCAGATGTGAAGCGTAGAGTAGACATGAGTCTTGCTCCAGTCCATGATGTCGCACAGTTCCTGCCAATAGGCGACCTCTTCGAACTCCATCAGCTCGACCGGCGCACCCGTGATGATCATGCCGTCATAGAAACGGTTCTTGACGTCGTCGAAGGTCTCATAGAACTTGACGAGGTGCTCCGTCGCGGTATGCTTCGGATGATAGGATGCCGTGTAAAGAAGGTCGATATTGACCTGAAGCGGCGAGTTACTGAGGGCGCGGAGAAGCTGCGTCTCTGTCGCGATCTTGTTCGGCATGAGATTCAGTATCAGAAGATGCAGCGGACGGATGTCCTGCGTATACGCGCGGTCTTCGGTCATTACGAAGATGCGCTCTTTCTCAAGGATCCCTGTCGCAGGGAGATTATTCGGAATACGTATCGGCATTGCTTACTCCCCCCTTCACAGACACAGAAATTCGTTGAGGATCGATGTCTTCGGAACGAATGTCTCTTTTGCCTGAGGGATCATGTCAAGCCAGGACTCGAGCATTCTTGCCTTTGCGACCGCCTTCTCGATGTTCGCAAAGTCCTTCTTCACGTTACTTTTCTCCATAAATACCGATGGCGCGAGAATCCCCTGGTCATACGCATCCAGCGCTTCTGCGATATCGCGCTTCGCAAGAGCCGCGATCACGAGCGGTTCATATGCGAGGAAAGAATTGACGTGGTAGTCTGCCTTCGTCAGATAATCACGGTAATAAACCTGTTCGGAATTCTGGATCATCGGCCAGTAGTCGATCGTCGTCAGCGCATGTGCGCCTCTGTGTCTGACATCGCGAACGATCCTTCGCAGCATACGAAGGTCATCGCTGTCGAGGAGACGGCGGTCGGACATTACCGATGCATACGGCATAATGAATACGCCTAAGTATCTTTCTTTTTCAAAAGCACCTGTGGTCTCGTCGCAGAGTCCGTGGAGTCCTTCCACGACAACGACACCATCCTTGCCGATCGACAAAGCCGGTTTGTTGGATTCGACGCGCTGACGGACCTTAAAGTCAAAGGTCGGTGTCACGACCTCATCGCCGCTGACGAGTCTTGCGAGGTCCATGCTTGCCAGACGCATATCGAGCGTGCCTACGCTCTCGAAGTCCGGACGGCCTTCGTCATCGAAGTTCAGGGCTTCCAGGTTATAGTAATCATCAAGGGAAAGGCGGATGGACTTCTTGCCTCTTCTCTCCAGTTCACTGACCAGACGGTCGGTAAAAGTGGTTTTGCCGGAAGAAGTCGGGCCGGATACAAATACCACCTGGATCTTCGGATCCGCGCACACTGCCTCAGCCACTTCGGCCGTCTGACGCACGAAGCGCGCCTCGGCTTTACTTATAAATTCCGGAAGTCCGAAGACTCCCAGCATATCTTCCAGGTCATCGATCGATACCCGGATCTTATCGGATAAATTCGCCATACGATGCTCTCCAGTCTTACTTGTCAGTATAGTCCGACAGTACCAGCATACTGACGACCTTGTCATACCAGTACTGAAGGAAACGTGCGACACAGAACACGATACCGGGGATCAGTACAGCAGCCAGAACGATAAGGAGAACGACAACGACGATATATACGCCGCCGGAAATAACTCCGAGAACGGTAGCGAAAGTACCTGCAGTGTCCACGTACTTCTCCGTAAAATGCTCAAGTGTCCTATTGAGATACGAAATAAAGAACTCTTTCAGGTCTCCGAAAGAGACGGTCAGCTTGGGACGTGCCCATGCCGTGATCAGAAATGTAAGTGCACCGATCTTTACAAGCTGTGCACTGAGAACCGGAATCTTGCCCCATAAGGGCATTCGGTAATAGGAGAAACAAAGTGCGGGGCAGAAAAAGAACAGCACGATAAAGACGATGACTTTCTGTAGAAAACCACCAGTGATAAGACCGTTCATGCCTCCGGTCATGTAGTTATAGATAACAAGGAGGTCTACGAAAACGCCGTAGAGCAGGAACAGAGACAGATGCCGACGATTCTCGAAATCCGTATCGCTCCACAAACGACCAAGCAGAAGCCCCTCTAAATAATCCACGAGTTCTTGTCCCCTTCGAAAAAAACAGTTCTGAATTATTGTACCAAAAAAAAGGGGCTTTCGCCACCCGATAAAGTTAGATACTGTGGAGTTTGAAGAAATGCTCAGCGCAGGCGGAAAGAAGTCTTGGCGACTTCCTCGAGCAGGCGGCGGTAGGCCGGCCACTGTCTCGGGAAATTACTTACGCCGTAAGCCTTGAGGACATCTCCGTCGGAGAAACGGATCTCGACGGACCAGTCCTGCGGGAAAGAACCCGTCATAGAGCCCATCAGGTGGCCGACGCCCTTGGCGTAGTCGGTCGCCCAGGAAAGGAGCTCCGTCTCCGGAAGGTTCTTATAGATATGCTCGACCATCTGGGCAGAAAGCGCGCGGACGAAGTCGTTATTCCACATATGTGTGTCGGTCCAGGCAATACGGCCGGCAGACAGATCAATAGATGCCTTAAGGCTGCCTCTCCGGTAACCGGACAGTTCAGTCTCGATGAAGACGATGTCACTATAATCATGCTTCTTCTCACTCATCGATAACGCCTCATTCATCCATATCACATCATGTGCCGTCGTCTTGCTCATGAGATCTTCACCCCGTAAATACCCAGACCACGTGTACCGATAACCAGAATACCGTCCACTACGATCGGAGAAGACTCGGTATTATTCTCTTTTTTATCAGGATCACTCTTACTCTTCAGACGGGTATATCCGACAAGATCACCGGTCATGGCGTCCACCAGATGTACCTGACCATAGTTGTCGACGATTGTAATGTAAGCATTCCCCTGATCATCATAGACATCTACAGGAGAAGACCATGTGTACGGGTCAGTAACATGATCCGGATCCTCAATGTATTCCATTACATATTCCCAGACCTTATCTCCGGTTCTCTTGTCATATGCAATGATAGAGTTACCTCTTGTATAACCCTTAGTCATACAGTAGGAGAAAAAGACCAGATTAGAAGCCTTGCCTTTACCAATGGCCGGCGTGCCCAGCATACCGCCATTGAGATCGTTTGCTCTGTTATTTACGTCAGAATACGAAGCACAGTCTCTTGATGTCTCCCAGACAACTTCTCCGGTCATGGCGTCCACTTTGTACGTAAAAGCTGCGCCCGTCCAGGTTCCGGTCCCGTGTTCTTTCTGCCAGTCGACCTCAGTACCGGTATAAAGATATACATGACCATTGTCCTCTTCGAGAACAGGAGTAACATCTGAGTCGTCCTTAAGTTTTCTCGACCAGACCATCTCTAAAGTGTTGAGATCCAGGCAGATCAGGTTTCCGGCACTGTCAGTAAACCATCCGTAATGATCATAGACAGCCATGGAACTCTCGATACCATATAATGCCTTGTCCGTACCATCGGCAAACACAAACTTATATGCCAGCGTCTGCGGGTTGATGGACAGCATGCCCGTGTCCTTATTGAACTGGGTATTCAGTTTAACGGTATAGACCAGACCGTTCTCGTTCGGATAGATCAGTGTATCCGCGTCTGCACAGACGATCGGAGATGAATCACACGCGCCCCATGAACTTCTATATGCACGGGAATCCAGACCGCACTGGTAGTGCATGATTTCGAAGTTCATCAGGTTAATGATGCGGAAACCGACTTCTTCCGGTTTTCCCGCTACATTATTATCGCCCTGTCCGACATAAAGGATCGGGTAACCTCTCGGATCGATCGCCGGAGTTCCCTTAACGGTAAAGCCGAGTTTAAGCTTGTCTCTGGTCGGCTCTCCATCTTCAAGATCAAAGAAATATACATTTCCGTCAGCGGCCGCAACGACCACCTCTGTCAGATCCTCTTTCGCTTTCTTCTCCGGATAGAGATTCATCAGCTGCTGGACATCCCAGCTCCACTTAACGGCAACCGGCTGACCGGTCCAGAGTGTACCACTCCAGTAAGGGAAAGCTCTACCTTTAATATCGCCTGTCTTGAAGCTCCAGATCTCTTCCAGATGCTGTTCCTTGCTCTTGGCAGGATCGAGAGTAAACGTGCCCCAGGATGCGCAGTTTCTGAAATTGTTGCCGCGGAAAGACAGGATGCCGCCGACCTGCTGATAATTCAGCGGATCTCCGAAGTGGATCTCATCCTCTCTCTTATAAGAACTGAGTGTTTCGTTACCGTTATAGATAGTCTGTGTTACACCACGGCCGGACGGAGTGTACTCGTCCTTCGGCGTTCCGATCGGAACATCCATCTTAGCCGTTGCGGGATACAGGATCGGGTTCTGATAATCTTCGATTGCAGGTGCAGGTGTGGGAGTCGGTGTCACAACAATAATGCCAGTAGGATCTACCGTCTGTCCCTGATCATCTGTAACTGCACCCTGTGCAGAAGAGGAATTATCTGTCGGATCCTTAAGATCTTTCTTACCTTTTTTGAGAGTCGCCACTGCAAGCACGATCGTCGTGACTACGAGAACTACAGTAACAAAGAACAAGATATAAAGACCGTTGTTGTTCACACGACGCGGTCTGTAAAACTGATTCTCATATCTTACGTTTTCAGGTTTTCCCATTTGGTTTCATCCTCATAGAATTTATTCTGCCGAAGATACACTTTTGATTTTTACATATTATCACAAAGATTCTCTTTCCGATACTAATAAGATGCACAAAAAAGCACCCCTTCGCGGATGGAAGGTGCTTTTTTCGCGAAAACATCAAAAAAATCAGAGTGTTTTCTTGCTTGTTCATCCACGTTCTTTAACGATCGTTGCACACCGGTTCTGGATGACATCCCGCATTACACTAACGTCACAGAACGCCGAGTTCCCACATTTTTCGTCATTTTGACGGACGTATCTTCGTTTACAAAAGCACTTGCCCTGTAATATGATTTCAACGGCTTTTCATTTAGCACGATATTTTATGGAGATTTACCGATGATCTGGATCCTTCTGACCCTGGTATACGGCCTTCTTAAGGGCGGCCGCGAGATCAGCAAGAAAAAAGCGATGGACAGAAATTCCGTTATGGAAGTTCTGGTCATCTATACACTCATCGGTTTTCTGATCGTCGTGCCGCGCGCCCCGCACGCGATGGGACTTGCGCCGCATCAGTACGGTCTGATCATGATCAAATCCTTCTCCATATTCCTGGCCTGGATGATGGGATTCCATGCACTCAAGCACCTGCCGGTCAGTCTCTACGGCGTCCTCGATCTTTCCCGTGTGCTGCTCGGTACGCTTCTGGGCGTGATCGTCCTCCACGAAGTCCTGATGTGGAATCAGATCCTGGGGCTTTCCCTGGTCGCATTCGGACTTCTCGCGCTCCGCTTCAATCTCTTCGACAGGATCAAGGGAAAACGTGTTCATGATAAAGCAGCCCCTGAAGATCCGGCCGTTACGGAAGATAAAACAGAAGAGGAAAACGGCGATGCACCGGAAGGCAGCCGTACGAAGTTCGTTCTTCTGGCCTTCGGTTCGTGCATTCTCAACTCCGTATCCGGCCTCCTCGATAAGATCCTCATGAAGGACATCACCAGTTCGCAGATGCAGTTCTGGTACATGTTTTTCCTGATCGTCTTCTACTTTCTCTATGTGCTGGTCAGCCGAACGAAGATCCGCAAAGAAGCCTTCAAGAACGGCTGGATCTGGCTGATGGCGATCATGTTCGTCATCGGTGACGCTTCGCTCTTTATCGCAAATGCTGATCCTGCAAGCTCGATCACGGTCATGACCGTCGTCAAGCAGAGCGCCTGTTTTGTCACCATCTTAGGCGGTAAATTCGTATTTCATGAAAAGGGGATCGCCTACCGTCTTTTCTGTGCGACCATCATCCTGATCGGTATCCTCATGAGCGTGCTCTACGCCGCCTGATCCTTACGATACCGCAAATTCCGCAGCCGCAAGTCCAGCGGTTCTTCCGCTCTCCCACGCATACTGCAGGTTATACCCTCCGGAGACCCCGTCGATATCCATCACTTCGCCCGCGAAGAACAGTCCTTCTGAAATCCTGGACGCCATCGTCTTCGGATCGATCTCCTTTACGGATACGCCGCCTCTGGTAACATATGCGATATCGATCGGTGTGCATTTTTCCACGTCAAAAGCACTTCCCTTGAGTTTTCTGACGATCTCTTTTCTCATCTCTTTCGTCACTTCATGCGCGCAGATGTCCAGGACCTTACCGTCAAGCACCAGGATCGCTGCTTTCTCCTGAAGATGGAACGTCTCGCACAGGAGCCGCTTCATGTATCGGTTCGGGCTTTCGCTCATGGCAGCAAGGAGCATCTTCTCCACTTCCTCCTCACGGATATCGGGAAGCATGTCGATCACAAACTGCACAAAGCCTTCCGCGTACTTGCCTTTTGTTGCCGGGAGTTCTCGCGACAGCGGCATGCCCGCAGGTCCGCTCACGCCCTGATGCGTGAACAGAAGATCGCCGCGCGCCGTCTTTTTCTTCTTTCCGTCGATCAGAAGAGCGGATCCGACATCGGGAAGCGTGATCCCCGCGAGGGTGAACTCTGCGCCGCAGTCTTCACAGCGGCTGTCCATCGATGTATCGGAAAACGCAGAAAGCAGAATCGGAGCCAGCGCCGGAGCGAGCTCCGTGACCGAATGTCCGGCCGAGGCCGCAAGATCATATCCGTCGCCTTCTGAGCCTGTATGCGGGAAGCTCTTCCCTCCTGTCGCCAGGATCACGGCGCGGCTTTCAAATGTATCTTTCTCTGTTCTCACGGACCAGATTCCGTCATTCATTTCTATGGACTTAACCGGAGAATCCGTAAGAAGGACCACGCCCTTCTTCTCCAGTGCTTTTTCCAGAGCTTCACAAACAGATGCTGCCTTCTGCGAATCGGGAAAGATGCGTCCGGCATCTTCTTCGTGGGTCGGGATCCCGAGGGAAAGGAAAAACTCCCTCACCTCTTCCGGCGGGAAGGCATGAAGTGAAGACGTGAGAAATCTGCTGTTCTCGTGATATGTATCCCGGAAATTGTCGGGAATGCAGATGTTTGTGATATTGCAGCGTCCGTGGCCGGTAAGAAGGAGCTTCTTCCCGGGGCGTTCTTTCTTCTCAAGAAGCAGCACCGACGCGCCTTTTTCAGCCGCGGAAAGAGACGCCATCATGCCCGATGGTCCGGCACCGGTCACGATCACGTCAAAGTGCTTTTGCGGATGAGTCATAGGAAAGACCTCAGATACGGTAGATCGCCGTTCCGTCTTCGAAACGGATCATCTCGGTCAGATTCTCCTCGAAGAACTCCGGATAATAGTAGTCGCTCGTCTCGGTGTTGCCGTAATAGTCGTCCGACAGGATGACGTAGCGGATACCCATCTCATCGCAGTAGCGGCGGAACTCACTGATGTTGCCGTTACAGCCGCAGAGCAGCCACTGGTAGTTGATCTGACGGGTCTCGGTGTCGTGGCCCGCGGACCATGCGAAGTACGGCCATCCGTAGTAGACGCGGCGTCCGCTCAGGAAGAAGTCATTGACCGACCACATCGGAGTCAGGAAAATATCATCCTCACCTGTGTTCTTATCGATCCAGTCTACGATCTGCGCATCCGGATGGAGCTCGACGTAGCCGCCGTCATGTGTGTTAAGGTTATAGTAGATGCACCATTCGCTGATGCCTGTCGCGGTAAGACCGAAGGTCAGGCACAGGCAGACAGCCGCCGATGCGATCTGGATCGGGATAAATGCTTTCTTCGGAAGCTTGCCCTTCTCCGTCTCTTCTTCACCATCTTCTGCATCAGCCGCCTTCTTGCTTCTCAGTTTCAGAGGCAGTGCGAGAAGATTTGCGAGAAGTCCCGCGATCGCGATATCAAAGAGAATGAAGCTCACCTGGATGAACTTATGGTTTGCGAGGACCTCGAGCGATACCTGGCAGAAGAACGCAAATACCATCGGGATGGCAAATGCGAGCAGGAGTACCGGACGGTACAGGTTCTTTTTCTTAACGATACCGTAGACCAGAAGCCCTACGAAAAGCACTGCCGGCAGGATCACTGTCAGGAAGCCCATCTTAAAGAGGTAGTCCGCGATCGTGCCCAGCGAACTGAATACGGTACTGATTCCGGCCTTCTCTTTCCCGGCCAGTTCCGGAACAACGAATCCGAAGTTGTACTTGAAGCTGGCAACATTCGAAGCACCGCCCGCAAAGAACGTAGCCTGTACGGAAGCGGAGATCACGGATACTGCGGCAACGACCGCATAGCCGAGACGGAACTCGGAGAAGACCGCCATGCCGAAGAGGACGAGAAGCGCACAGATCAGGCAGGAGCCGTGGAAGAACGGCATCGCCAGTGCGATCAGGGAACCCAGGATCACGGAGCCCCAAGGACGGAGCGGATCCTGCTTTCTTGCGATCCAGGCCTCACGGGAAGCGAAGAACTTCTTACACTTCGCACCCACACCCTTCGAGCGGGAAAGATGCAGGAACATTCTTCTGAAATGCGGCAGGAACAGGAAGATGAAGACGAGCACGAGACCTACGCCCATCGCCAGATGGCGCTGGTTCGCGTAGACGTTGATCGCCCAGATGCCCCACTCGTCGCGGAAAGTATAGCCGTACCATGACGACTGTTTCGTAATCGTCTCTATAACGGAACCGAAAGTCGCACCCGGAACACTCTTGAGCTCGGAGAACTGATGGAATACGTTCCACGCGCTTCTGAAGAGCACCAGTAACGGCGCAAAGAAGAAAGCACTTCTTCTCGAGGACAGCAGTACTGCCAGCGTTCCGAGGAGCGTCAGCGCCGAACCCATGCACAGGATCGACGGCAGGTTGATCGCCCAGACCAGCGGGAGGCCGAGTGCCTCGAGGTTACCGGTCAGGAAATAGAACATGAAGTGGTACTGGATATTGTCTCCGGCAAAGTGCGGATACTGTGTCGGGAAGTTCGATCCGTTGCCGAATCCCGATGTGATCGCCACATGCGGGGAAAAGTCACTGAAGATGGAGAAGCCCAGACGGACGCTGTTGCCGCTGGTGAAGCAGGTGTAGAAATACACGAAAGCGACCGCACTCAGCACCAGAAGGATCGATGTCAGATAGAACGTGATCGAGCCGGGATGGCGGTTGAATCCGGGAAGCATCTTATATCCCGGCTTCTGGGACTCTCTGTAGTTACGGAGGAAACTTCTCTGCCAGAACAGGCAGGCCAGATAAGCGAAGATACACATGCTCACGATATTCGCCGGAAGCAGGTTCGCTGTATCCGCCGGGATATACGGGTGCATGATGTAGGCGAGGAAATATGTGATCCAGGAGCTCAGAAGAAGTCCTACCAGAGTTCCTGCCGGGAGCAGGAAGAGCATCGTCGGGACTTTCTCGATCGTATCGGTCTCTGAAGCGATTCCGACGTACAGACGACGGATATCCGGGATCAGAAAACGGATCAGTTGTGTACCAAAGAAAATGGCTATGATCAGATATAGAATTGCCAGCATAGCGCGACCTCCACCTACTTATACCTCACTATCATACCATTCCTAAGTATCTTCGTCACGAAAAATCCTACTCTTTCGTTACATTTCTCGATTTCTTCCTTGCCATATAATGAAAAAGTGTATAATCATTTCATATGCGCTTTGCCGGAAGACACATTCAGAACCGGCGCATACATATCAAGGGGAGGCTTTTTTCTTATGAGAATCGCAGTATTAGCCGGCGGCATCAGCCCTGAAAGAGATGTATCACTCTGCTCTGCCAGCCTGATTTCCAATGCACTTTTATCCAAGGGTCACGAGGTGGCTTTTGTAGACGTATATGAAGGTATCGAGGCAAATGACCTCGACAGTTGTTTTGTAAAACCGGATTCGGGAAAGACTTTTTCCTACTCGATCCCGGAGACCGAGCCGGATCTTCCGGCACTCATCGCTTCCCATGGCGGCCGAAAAGAACTGATCGGCCCCGGTGTTCTTGATCTTTGCAGGAAGGCTGACGCCGTATTCATCGGCTGCCACGGCGGCATGGGCGAGAACGGACGCCTTCAGGCAGTCCTCGACTGCTATGACATCCCGTACACAGGCTCCGGTTATCTCGGATGCGCGATGGCGATGGACAAGCACCTGACCAAGACACTGCTCCTGCAGTTTAATATCCCTACCGCTGACTGGGTCATCTTCGATCCGGAGATCCACACTATCGACATGATCAGAAAAGACATCGGCTTCCCGTGTGTCGTTAAGCCGATCGGCTGCGGCAGCTCCTGCGGTGTTTCCATTGTTCACGACGAGTCTGAATGGGATGACGCCATCACCTACTCCACCAAGTATGAGAAGACCTGTCTCATCGAGAAGATGATCCACGGCCGCGAGTTTTCTATCGGTGTTCTCGATGGAAAAGCACTGCCGATCATCGAGATCCGTCCGAAACAGGGATTCTACGATTACAAGAACAAGTACCAGGCCAATGCGACCGAGGAGATCTGCCCGGCCCCGCTCACAGACGAGCAGACCGCGGAAGCGCAGTCTCTTGCAGTTGCCGTTCACAAGGCTCTGGGCCTCGGCAACTATTCCCGTGTTGACTTTATCCTTTCCGAGGAAGACGGCAAGTTCTACTGCCTCGAGGCTAACAACCTCCCGGGTATGACACCGAACAGTCTTATCCCTCAGGAGGCACGCGCTGCCGGCATCGGCTACGAAGATCTGTGTGAAAAACTGGTATTGTCGGCCAGCCGCAAGGCCTGATTTACAAAAAGCTGAGTTATCACGCGATCGAGTCCTGATAAAATGCATCAAACTCGCTAAGCGGAAGCGGCTTGGCAAAATAATAACCCTGGAACAGCTTACATCCCATCTCGGAAAGCATTTCGAGCTGGGATTTTGTTTCTACACCTTCGGTAAGAGAAAACATACCCAGGTCTTCCGACAGATTGATGATGTTCTGCAGGATCGTTCTCGCCTTCATATCGTCCGAATTGGATGTCAGGAAACGCATATCGATCTTTAAGACATCGACCGGCATGTCCTTCAGAAGGTTCAGCGAAGAATAGCCCGATCCGAAGTCGTCCATCTCCACGATAAATCCCTCTTTTCTAAGGTCGCTTAAGACCTTCATGCGGTTATCCGCATCCGTCATCATGACGGTCTCGGTAATCTCGATCCGAAGCTTCTTGTGATCGATCTTATACTCCCGGGCAAGTGCTTTTATCTCAGAAGCGACATCCATGAAGTAGAAATCCTTCGGGGAAATATTGACCGAGATAAAGAGGTCGATCCCCTTCTTCTCCCAGTCCGCCAGGACCTCGCAGGCACATCGCCACATGTGGCGGTCGATCTCGATGATCATGCCGTTCTTCTCGAACACGGGAATAAACGACGCCGGCGACAGGAAGCCGTCCTGCGGGTGGATCCATCTGGCCAGCGCCTCCGCGCCGACGATCCGGCCTCTCGTATCCACGATCGGCTGCAGATACGGAACAACATGTTTCTGCTTCAGCGCATCCTTCAGCTGTCCGGAGATGCGCTGTGCCCAGAGAACATCCTTCCTGATCTTCTCGTCATAGATAGCGATATGGGTCTGATACTCATCCTCGATCGTACTCATCGCCAGAAGCGCACGGTCAAACATGAAGGAAACTTCCATATTTCTTTCGACGACTTCATAGACACCCACATGGATCACGATGTAGTGATCCTGCGGACCGTCACCTATCGAGAAATTCATCAGTGCCTCTTCCAGCTGCTGCTCGACAAATACCTCCTTGGGGACAAGCACGCCGAAAGTATCGCCGCCGAGCCTGCCGAACACTCCGTCCTCCGGAACATGATCACGGAGGAACGCGGCCAGCGACTTCAGCGCACGATCACCGAACTCATTTCCGTATACATCATTGATGAGCTTGAAATCCTGGATATCGATATAGTGGATCATGTATTCCGTATCCGGATTCTCATCCAGTTTCTTGCGGATGCTTTCATAGAGGAATTCCTTTGTAAAAAGATCCGTGAGGCTGTCGTGCGTCGCGTTATATCTTTCCTGCTGCAGGAGCCTCTGCTCTCTCGTGATATCCCGGACCGTCAGAAAAGCACCCGTAACCCGGCCTTTCTCATCTCTGGCGGTTCTTCTCGACTGGAAGTAGTATTGTGCTTCCGCACCGTGGCCGACCACCTGATCGCATGACCACTCCTGCTTATCAAAATCCTGCTTCTTTCCAAACTTCGCCTGAAGCAGTTCAGAAGCCTTATCGAACTTGTCGTCCTTAAGTCCGACAAGATCGATCGCCGGCTTATTCGCCCAGATACATGTGCCGTCCGCATCATAGAAGAAGATCGCATCCGGCATGTCCGACGCCATGCTCGCGAGCAGTCGGTCAAGAAGCGTCAGCGGACGGTAGTAAAGAGTGAAATAGAAGACCAGGATTCCGAAGATTCCGTATCCGGCCATCGATTTCTCTACCGGTGTTCTGGAGAAAATATAGTAACTCTGCCATGCTCCTGTCGCGAGCAGCGTGACCAGAATAACGGCATAGCGCTCGGTGTATACCCGTGAAGAACGGATCATCTTGATCAGGAAGATGAGCAGAACGGCAAAGAATATACAATAAACGACCACACGGTGATAAGTCTGTCCGGAATAAGGGATCAGACGGTAATAGTTCCGGTTATCCACCAGGATCGGTTCCGTATCGAAGGACTGACCGAAGAAAGGATTCAGTGCATACAGGACAACATCCGCCGTAATCAGACCATACACCAGATATTTCAGTTTATTACTCGGCCACCTGATCGCACAGTACTCGAATGCGAAGAACAGAAGCGCCATGATAAACGAATCCATTCCGATGAAGTAGATATAGCATCCGATCATCGCCGGGATCTTCGCGGTAGAGAGAATAATAATGAGATTGCCGATCAAAGGAGGAATAAGCATCACCAGCAGCATGACAACAGCACCCTTGATCTTCTTGTAAGATCTCCGGGCAATACTTGTGCATGCCAGCAATGCTAGGATCATCGCTATGAATAGTACGGCAAATGAGTATCTCATCCTTCCCCCCTCAAAAAAGCCTGCAGATACTGATTATGATAAAAATCATTTTACATCGCAAAGATGACCATACTATGAATAAATATTGAATACCTCCATCAGAGATCGTAGTAAAGAGCAAACTCCATCGGGTGCGGAAGCTTACTGATCTTGGACGATGATTTCTTGTTCCGGTCGATCAGCTGATTAAGAAGTCTCTCCGGGAAGACGCCACCTGCGGTCAGGTAATCGTGGTCATCTTCGAGTGCGCGGATCGCTTCATCCAGAGAAGCCGGAAGACCTGTCAGCTTTGCCTTCTCTTCATCTGAAAGTGTATAGAGGTTGCAGTCATAAGGGCCCCATCCGTTCGCATGCGGATCGATCTTGTTCTTAATACCATCAAGACCTGCCATCAGGATCGCAGCATAGGCATAATACGGGTTACATGTCGCATCCGGATTACGGAGCTCGAAACGCTTGGTGTCCGGTGTTTTTGCATAGGCAGGAATACGGATGACCGCAGAACGGTTGCTCATCGCGTAGCCGATCGTGACCGGAGCTTCGTAGCCCGGGATCAGGCGCTTATAAGAATTCGTCGAAGGATTCGTGATCGCACAGATCGATCTGGCATGCTTGAGAAGTCCGCCCATGAAGAAGTGAGCCGTTTCACTCAGCTGGGCATATCCGTCCTTATCGTAGAAAACAGGCTCGCCGTTCTTGAAAAGCAGCATGTGCACGTGCATGCCGGATCCCGCTTCCTCTGCCAGAGGCTTTGGCATAAAGGTTGCAGTGAGGCCTTCCTGGACCGCTTCGTTCTTGATAACATACTTAGCTGCCATCGTATCATCTGCGAGCTTCAGCATATCGCCGAGCTCGACCTCGATCTCCATCTGACCGGAACCGCCAACCTCCGGATGGTGATACTTGACCCCGATGCCCCAGTCACCCATGGCGAGGCACATGCGGCTTCGGATGTCATTTCGTATATCGGTCGGCAGGCTGTTGTGGTAGCCGGCACCCGGCATGACCTGGAAACCGTTATTACTCATCTCATTTCCGGACGCATAGTGCGCCTGGGAAGTATAGATGCTGGCAGACATGTTATAGTAATCCGTCGTATATCGGACATCGTCGAAGATGTAGAACTCATACTCCGGCCCGATGATCATCTGATCGGCAACCCCGGTCTCCTTCATATACTCGAGCGCGCGGATCGCAACATTTCTCGGATACTGGTCAAAGGGCTTATTCTCGGGAAGCGCGATCACACGGACATCACCGATCATAGACAGCGTCGGGACCTCGCAGTAACGGTCAACGACCGCCGAATCGAGGACCGGAATGAACACCATATCACTGTTCTCGACAGGAGCATAACCATAGTTGCTTCCGTCAAAACCGATGCCCTGCTGCATCGTGCTCTCGGTCAGTCTCTCCGCAGGGATCGCCAGATGTCTCCAGCGTCCGTCGATATCCGTGAGTTTAAAGTCGACCATCTTGATCCCGAGTTCATCGATCATCTTCTTAATGTCCTGTAATGTCTTTCCCATGTTCATGCCTCCTGCTAACTTATTATTTGCGCCCCTACCCGGCGCTGATTTACATATAAAAATACCCGACGCTCCGGATATAAAATCAGGCGCCGAGCAGATTCTGGTCAAACGCAAAAAGCGCTTCGTTGATGCTGTACATATCGTAGTTCCGATGAGAGATAAAATACTCCACGATGACATCGGCCTTGTTGGAATGCGAGAACGCAAACCCGGCCTTCTTAAGGAACGCTTCCGTCTCGGAAAGATCCAGTTCCAGAGCGACCGCAAATGCGAGCACCGTCTGCTTGCTGGGCCGGTAATTTACATCGGATCTGATCTTCGAGAAAAGCTTTCGGTCGATGTTGGCTTTCTTATAGCACTCGGAATCCTTCATGCCGCGTGCATCGATCATGCGGAGAAGCGCCTGAGAGAAACTCTCGTCGAGATTCGCAAGAGCTTCAGTAAGGCCGGTCGGTGCACTTCCCATCGCGGTTGCACAGCGCATCGCTTCCGCCTGTATGCGCATCAGAGGAAGTTCATTATCAAGGACGGCAGCATCCGCCGTCACCTCTTCGGCCTCGTCAGATTCCTCTTCGGGTTCTGATATAACCTCTCGCGCGCACTCAGCCATCTTCGCCTTTTTCAGGCTGAAGAATGAGGTTCTGCAGGATCCGCCCGCACCGGTAGCAGGCTCGGACCTTTGCATCTCATAGAGGATATGATCCGGACCTTTCCCATCGTCATAGGTATTATGGAGATAACCGGAGATTTCGGAACAAAGCTGATCATCGATCCGGAAACTTGCACGGTCGAAGATCACGAGGATCACTTCCATCTCGTGGTCTTCCAGGAAAGCGCGTATCGTGCTGACCGCAACCTCCAGCGCCTGCTCCTTCGGATAACCGTAGACACCTGCGGAGATCATCGGAAAAGCCACTGATTCACAGTGCTTTTCGAGCGCCAAAAGAAGGGAATTCCTGTATGCCGACCGGAGAAGATCTTCTTCCCCGTGTCTTCCGCCCTGCCAGATCGGGCCGACAGTATGAATGACGTATTTCGCAGGAAGGTCATAGCCGAGTGTCGCCTTCGCTTCACCGGTCCTGCAGCCGTGAAGTGTCCGGCACTCTTCAAGAAGACGCGGTCCGGCCGCACGATGGATCGCGCCATCGACACCGCCACCGCCGAGAAGCGACGTGTTCGCCGCATTCACGATGGCATCCACATGAAGCTTCGTGATGTCACCTGAAACTATACGAAAAGGCATGACCCCGTTGCCCTCCTTCTTCGTCTGTAGTTTTCATTATACATCGTGGAAAGATCTCGGAAAAGACGACGGATTCTTTTTCGGAGATTGAGGCTTGACCGGAGTTTCTGAAGGAGCGGCCGCTTCCTGAACCTTTGTCCCATTCACTGTTTCATCGGTCAGGCCCACTCTCGCTTTCACCGGTTTTTCGACCGGTTTCAGTCCCCTCGGCGCAAGCGGAATCGTCGGCTTCTTAAATCCGCTCGTGTTCACGTATCCTTCTCTTGCCGCCACGCTCGTCAGCCTGTCCCGGCAGGTAATATTCGCGCCGGCAGAATAGTAAGACGTATCCGCATGGGAGTCACCGATATTATTTGAATTATTGAGGATCGATGCCGCGATCCAGAATGCTACACCGAATCCGAGTCCGCAGGCAAATATGAATGCTAAGAAATCTACCATCTTCTTACTCCTGTCTCTTCCTTACGAAGTTAAATGTCTTGGCCGACTGTGTAAGCTCGATCTGCTTGAGTACTTTCTTCATCTTTTTATATCCGGTAGTAAACAGCGTGATGATACCGGCAGCGATCGCGACAATGAGCTTTGAGCTGCCATCACTTCTCGAGCTGCTCGAGCGCCTTGAAACAGCCATATTGAACATGACGGTAAACAGTGCTTTGAACGCGAAGAAAGAAAGAAATGTCAGCGCCAATCCGATACCGATCGTCATTGCCCAGAAAAGAGGCTTTCTCCACGGCAGACCGCAGACGACCTTGTTGGTCTGTCCGTTGACCAGGATGGTATTGTGCTGTCCCTCGTAAGTAAATGTCACGAACCACACAGGGAACATCGCGTACTGGTAGTTGTTCAGCACCGACACCATATGTGATTCCGAAACGATCTTGCGGGAGGACCCGCTTACATCGTACAGGGCCGTTGCTTCGAAGATCTCCTTCGCACGATCACCCGGGACATGCCAGAGTTCCTCGTAATTGATATCCGACGCGTTCGAATAGAAGCCGAGAAGATAGTCCTCATCGAAGGGCTTCATCTCGGAGAGTCTGAACGGCTCGAGACGCGCGGAGCTCTCATTGGAAAGAATCGCGCACCCGTCCACAGGGAACTTCTTTAAGTGAAGATTTCCTCTTCTTCCCGAATAGATCGTCGTGCTGGACTTTCCCTGGGACACGCGGCTCGAAACCACGCATACTCCCTGGAAATCCGCCTCAACGATCCAGTAGGGAAGATAGATCCCGCGCACATCCTCCGGCTGGAAATTCTTGATCTCTTCCGGAACAAAGAGCGAGTGCTCGATCTTATGCTTAATCGCCGCGAGCGCCTGCTCTCTGGTAACGGAAAAAGGAATAATGAAGTCCGGCATTTTCTCCTTTGAGACACGCGAAAATACAACGTTCGCGTTTCCGCAGAAAACACACTTCGTGGATGCTTCGGATCCGTGGATCACGATCTCGCCGCCGCACTCACTGCAGGTGTAGATGTAGTTCTCGAGATATTCCTCGACAACTTCATTCTTATCTTTCCCGTACACTTCGCTGCGGCTTTTTACTTTTTCTTCTTCTCTGAACTTCTTCGCTTCAGACTCTACTTCTTCCGCTTCAAAAGTACTGCCGCACGTGGTGCACAGCATCTTCCGGATACCCGGATCGTAGATCAGCGCATGACTGCAGTTCTTACATAGTGTTGCCATATCCCAATACCCCTTGTCCCTATTAGTATACCCTTACTAACATAGACTTGTTCCTTCCTGTTTTGTTTTCCTTATCGGCGGTTCTTCGAACGCTCGACCGGCGCGTTTCCTCTCGGAGCCGTCGGGAACGTTGCTTTTCTCGGCGGATGACTCTCAATATATTCCACGATCGATTTTTCCGACGGATACATACGGTCCGAGCTGTCGGTGTACGTGATCAGCTGCGTATACATAAGCGAATGCGCATGGCTGTCACCGAAACTGTTTCTCTTTTCCAGCATCCTGCCCAGAATATAGCAGACTCCGCCGATTCCGGCGAGCAAGCCGAAAATGAACGTCATAATTGCTACTCCTACCATATCAATTACCCCTGTCTTCTCTTTACAAAGCGGAACATGTTGCCCGCCTGTGTCAGTTCAAGCTGCTTCTTCACTTTTTTCATCTTATTCAAACCGTATAACAGCCAGCCTGTTCCGAACATCAGGCTTGCGGTCAATATGGTTTGACTCGTGTTGGAGACCACGGATTTCTTGCCGAGCTCTCTGAATCCGAGTGCATAAAGAACCCCAAAAAGAATTCCGACGACTACTGCCGTGATGAGCGTGCCCCAAACGATCATCGTTCTTTTCACTTTCTTCTGGTCGTACGGGATACCGCACACGACCTTACCTGTCTGGCCGTTGACCAGAATGGTATGCGGCTGGCCGTTAAGACAGAAGGTCACGAACCATACCGGAAACATCGCATACAGATAGTTATCCGCGATCGAGGTCTCATGCACCTCGCCGACGATCTTGTTCGACTTCATCTCTTTTTTCACCGTTGTTTCGAAGATCTCTTTTCCTCTTCTTTCTACTGCCAGATACAGATCCTCGTATGTAATGTCGGAAGAGTTGGAATAGAATCCCAGAAGATAGTCCTCGTCAAAGCGCTTCATGCCATTAAGATCGAATGGTTCCAGTCTCGCGCTGCTCTCATCCGAAAGGATCCGGCAGCCGTCGACCGGGAAGCTGTTGATGTTCATGAATCCCGAACGGCCGACATATCTGTACTTCGTCGTACCGGTGCTCACAGAGATCTGAACCACTGCAGACTCCTCATGTGTCGCACTTACGATCCAGTACGGAAGATAGATTCCGCGGATGTCTTCAACCTTTAGTTTTTTCAATTCCACCGGCGGGAACGCCGCCTGATCGATGATCGCACGGATCGCGCTGAGCGCCTGCGCTCTCGTTACGGAAAACGGGATGATCGCGTCCGGCATCTTTTCTTTCGCGACACGGGAGAACACCACATTCGGATTTCCGCAGTAGATGCATGTCGTCGAGGTCTCTGATCCATGGATCGAGATCTCGCCGCCGCACTCGCTGCAGGTGTACACATAGGCTTCGAGATATTCATCGATCACCTCATCGTCGCCGTACACTTCACCGCGGGTCAGCACGCGCTCGTTTTCTCTGTACTTCTTCGCCTCAGACTCAACATCTTCCGCTTCAAAAGCACTGCCGCAATAATAGCAGTACATCTTACGGATCTCCGGTGAATACACCAGCGCATGATTACAGTTTCTGCAAAGTGTTGCCATTTTCCATAACTCCTTTCGTTATGAGAAAATTATACACTTATCTTGAGACTTTAATCGAGACGCACCCATCCGAAATATACCTGCCTAATTGCAGAGCCGTCTGCAAAAAGGAAGAAATCGATATATAAAAAGAAACAAAAAACTCTTTGCGGCAAGTTATGCGTAAGCATACATGTCTGAAGCCGCAAAGAGTTATTTTGTTTCTAGTTAATTCCGGCGATTACTTTTTGAAGCGCTCGTCGATGACACGCTTCATCTTACCCTCGGATCTCGGCAAGGATCTCGGCTCGCAGAGCTTGATCTTCGCGTGGATACCGGTCATGGATGCGATCTCGCCTTCGAGCATTCTCTCTGTGTTCTCGATCTCACGGATAGAGTCGGAGAAGAACGAAGGTGTCATCTCTACCTTGACAGTCATCCTGTCGAGGTTCTGTGCACGGTCAAGGTAGATCATGTAATGCGGCTCAACCTCACTGTGTGCGAGGAGAACAGCCTCGATCTGGGACGGGAATACGTTAACGCCGCGGATGATCATCATGTCATCGGCACGTCCGGTTACCTTCTCGATCTTCGGTGTGGTACGTCCGCACTCACACTTGCCGTGGTAGAGACGTGTCAGGTCGTGTGTGTTATAACGCAGGAGCGGTACGCCTTCCTTGGAGATGGAAGAGAATACAAGTTCACCAAGCTGTCCGTCCGGCAGCGGCTCGCCTGTCTCCGGATCTACGATCTCCGGAATGAAGTGGTCCGCCTCGATGTGGATCAGGTCGGACTTGTCGCAGGAGCATCCTACACCCGGTCCGCAGATCTCTGTCAGACCATAGATGTCAAAAGCACGGAGTCCGAGCTTTTCTTCGATCTGATCTCTCATCTCCAGTGTCCATGCCTCCGCGCCGAAGATACCGCAGCGCAGGTTCAGTTCGGACTTATCGATACCGGCTGCTTCGAGCTGGTCGGCAATATGCAGAGCATATGTCGGTGTGCACATCAGGACTTCCGGCTTCCACTCGCGAAGGATCGTGATCTGTCTTGCCGTATTACCGCCGGATACCGGAATCGCAGTGGCACCGAGTTCCGCACATGCGAAGTGCGGGCCAAGACCGCCGGTGAACAGGCCGTAGCCGTAAGCAATATGCACGAGGTCACCCTTCTGTACGCCGGATCTAGCCATCGCACGGCACAGAACGGAGTTCCAGAGTTTTACGTCATTAGCCGTATAACCGACGACCTTCATTTTGCCGGTCGTTCCGGAAGAAGCGTGTACACGGACGAGCTGGTCTCTCGGTACCGCCAGTGTTCCGAACGGATAGTTATCTCTGAAATCGAATTTATCTGTGAACGGGAGCTTCGGCAGATCCTCGACGCTCTTAATGTCGCCCGGGGTCACACCCTTTTCTTCCATACGCTTTCTGTAGTACGGAACATTCTCCCACATGCGGTTGACACACTTGATCAATCGCTCGCTCTGTACCTGTGCGCGCTCGTCATCCGACATGCACTCGGCTTTCGGATCATAGATCCATGAGTTCACTTCTTTTCTCATCTTTACTACCTGCCTTTCGCACTGCTGACGGCAACAAAAAGTCCCATTGCCGTCGTTTCCTTCAGCAATGGGACGAAATATCATATCTCGCGGTACCACCCATTTTCGAGCCTTTTCCCTATTGAAAAGCACTCGCACTCTCAAGGCCTATCAGCCTCTGCCCTAAGTAACGGCGGGCTTTCCGTATCCACCTACTGACACCGCTTGCGCTTGATGTGTTCTGCAGATCTGCTCGGGAGTGAACTTCGACTGATCTTCCCTCGTATGCCGGCTCTCAATTCTTCCGCCGGCACGCCCTGTACGTCTTCGGATCGCTACTTTTCTCCGTCAGTGCATTTATACTATTAAGCAGATTATGCGTTCAAAAGAATGCTTTGTCAATATTTTTTCCTTACAAGTTCTTTTCGGGCGGAAAGAATACCAAAGAAAAAGAGATGCCTTTCAGCATCTCCTTTTCCATTTCAGTTTCTTTTCCCGATTCTCCAAAGACAGTTGTGGATCAGTTACGAATCCTTATTGTCCGGATTTCCTTTTCCATCATGATCTTTTTTGCCGTGGTCTTTCTTCCCGGCATCTTTTTCTTCTTTCTTCTCTTCTGCCTTCTCGTTTTTATCTTCGAGAGCTTCACGGGCAGAAGCCTCATCCTCATCCCTCGTATGGATCTTCACACAGAGGATCTCCACATCTACTCCAAGATCATCCGCGATGAAATGGAAGCTCGGAAGATCGATCTCAAAGCTTGTGCCGTCGGCGTCAATAAAGTCAAACTTCTCCGGAATATCATCCCATTCTCCGGTATAGATGCGCTCAGCAACTTCTTTCGTTCCGCTCAGTGCGTAGAAGCCGAGACTGACGAACAGACACACAATGGAGAGCGCGAAACTCGTCGCCATGATTGCGACACAAACTGCAGTACTCTTTCTCATGCGTTGCCTCCTTTCTCACTCTTACGGCTGTCACCGCCGATGTAGCGGAAGTATCCAACCGTTCCGAGGATAAAACCCTTGATCGCGAAGAACGCGACGAACAGGAATGCGATTGCGGCAAATCCCAGGCTCAGCGCCATGAAGAATGTTCCGACGACTCCGGTGCACATGCTCGGTACCCACGAGAACAGAAGTGCTGAGAACAGACCCTGTGCAAACGGGAGAATGATAAGCAGCGCAAGGATCACCAGTGCGATCAGCCACAGCGGGATAAATACGAGGAGCGTAAACAGGATCGCGAATGCTTTGCTGTGTTCCTTCTGCTCCGGAAGTGTGTGGCTCGGATCATGCGACGGGTAGTTCGAATAATCCGGAAGCGTATACTGCTTCTTGCCCTGACGGGTCACCTCTGCGTATGTCTCCTTATCCTTAGCTCCTGTATGAGCATTCGGAGCATCCGGAGATTCCGGCTTCGGCGGCTTATTTACGACCTGCTTCGCATAAGGTCCGGATGCAAATCCGGCCGCTGTCTGCGGGCCTACGCCACGGTCGATGACCATGCCGGTCTTTACCGGGATGATCGGGAACGGCGGCTGTGCTACATTGCCGGCCTGTGCAACATTGAAATCCGGAACGGCGTCGCCAAGATAATACTTCGATACTTCTTCCGGAGAACCCAGCTTCGCTGCGATCTCTTCTTCGGTCTTACCCTCGGAAGCTGCGATATCGAAGTGTGCCTCAAACTCTTTTACGATCTCCTCCACATCATCGGAAGGAAGTCTTTTCAACTGCACACGAAGCGCAGAGATATAGTCTTTTTTATTCATACGCTTTTCCCTCCTACGATCTTATTTACGCTTGCCGTAAAAGTATTCCAGTCTTCCAAAAGTTCCGCAAGACGGATCTTGCCCATAGCAGTCAGACTGTAGTATTTCCGCGGCGGACCGCTCTGGGACTCCTGAAGATAAGAGGCCACCAGTCCGTCAGATGCAAGCTTTCTCAAAAGCGGATATACGGTTCCGTCTGAGATCATGATGATCTCGGAAAGCGTGCTGGCCAGTTCATAGCCGTAACGGTCGCAGTCATTCAGCATCGCCAGGACACAAAGATCAAGCACGCCTTTTTTGAATTGAACATTCATGATTGACTTCCTCCTTTTTTATATAGTCCGCAACTATTGTTGCACGTTATTCAGTATTGTATATTCAACAATACTGATTATAAGTTGGTATTGAACTATATGTCAATAGTTTTGAAGTGCGCGATAGAACAGTTCAACGGGAATTTGACGGAGAAATAGAAAAAAGAGCGCTTCCCGCGCTCTTTATACAGATTACTATCTTAGAATCAGAAAAGTTTGGAGAAGCAGACCCACCCGTCTGACTGATCGATGATGACCGCTTCCGTCTTTGGAGAATCATTATCTATCTCACAGGAAACGATATACACAAGTGCATCCTTATGCTCATTGATATCATCCGGGAAAGCAAACTTCAGACGCAGGTTGCCTACTTTACTGATGTCCTCACCGAGACTGTCTGCGATCCTGGTCATGGTCTCCTCGTCCGGTTCTTCCTCCTGCGCGTCCTCGATACTTATCGGGCTGATCAGGGCGTCATCCGTGATCATGGCCACATAACTGTCCAGAGTTTCACTTCCGCAGCGGAACTCTACACACAGGTTTGCCTTTCTTCCGAACGTGTTGGGCGAGAAACGTATCTCATAGTCGGATACATCGTCCGGAAGGACAGACGGAAACCGCAGCGTGGAATAGTGCTTTTCGGAAAGATATCGCATGTTCTTCTTATAGGAACCCGTGTTCCGGGATGAGATCCCCCAGGGCATCAGCGTCGCGAGGAGGACAGAGACGACGATGAGTCCGATCGTAGCGGCCAGGATCCGCGTTACCGATCGTGCCGGCTTCCGGAAAAGCGACACGGAGGATATCAATACTCCCAGAATACATAACGCCAGACAATAGGCGTAGGTCATCACGTGGTAACGCAGAAAAAAGAAAAAGCAAATAAGTGCACCGCCAAGAGCGATTACTGCTGATGCGATCCGCAGGATCCTGCCCCGGACTGAAAGACCGGAAAAAACTATGTTATCGGTCTTCGCGCCCACATTTGCCTCCAATTTCCCTATGTTCTCGTTTCAACCCCTTATATTTTTTATTCTATACACGCGTCTTTTATATAAATACAGAAAAAATAAAGAAAATAAGAGGATAAACAATAGATTCTCTTCTTTGGAACAACAAAAAACCGCCTTTTGTGGCGGTTTTACATTCGAATTTACAGATAATCAAGAAGCTTTTTCAGCCTGTGATTCATGCCGGACTTCGTCAGCGGCGGATCCATGAGGCGCCCGAGCTCCGTCAGCGACAGGCCGGGGTTATCGATATGGACACGGGCAACTTCGAGCAGTTCCCTGGGGATCCTCGCCGCCTTGTCCGAATTAAGAAGTTTCTCGAGATCCTTCGTCCTTCGTGCACTGGCCTCCGACTGCTGTTTCACGGTCCAGGTATCAAGGATGACACTTCGTGCGACCATGCTGTTAACGTCGTGCTGAGCGCGGATATTCTGCAGTTCCAGCATCTGGTTGACCGCTCCGAGGATGACAAGGAAATCACAGATCTCATCGTGTTTCTTAAAGTAGATGGACCAGGTCACGTCGAGCACACGGGTCATCGGGCTGATGTTCTCCGAATGGAAAAGCAGTATCAGCATCTTTACAAATGCATCCGTCCGGCACAGGATCTCGATCCGGTATGTTCTGTTCGGATCACTCATCGATCCTCTCGCCAGAAAAGCACCTCTTAACATCGCCCGGCGCAGCGGTTCCGACGAAGAGATCTTCTCCGAGATCACATCAGGGAGCAGATAGTCCGTGATGAACGATTCAAAATCCGCCGACGGGAAAAGCACTTCGTACACACTTCCGCCCCTTCTTCCGACTTTGTTCGGACCTTCCGCTTTCATGCCTGTCCCACTGCGCGTGCAGTCGAGGATCAGCCTTGCGGCAACCTCCTCACTCGTGCACATCACCTTCGCAAGGTCCTTCTCACGGTCACAGTCATATCCTGTACAAAGACAAATGGCCGCCATTTCAGCCGCCCATTCATCTTCTTTCTTATATGAGATCTTACAGATCTGTTCTTTTATGTCCTGGGAATACGGATTCCTGGTCATGACTTCTTATCCTCAACAGGCTGATATCTCGGATCCTTCTCGATATCTCTGTGATGGATGGAACAGCGGTATCCCTTCTCCTTCAGTCCCGCATAAAGCCTCTCTGCCATGTATACAGAGCGGTGACGTCCGCCGGTGCAGCCGACGCCCACAGAGAGACGGGCCTTGCCTTCACGGATATAGTACGGGATCGAAAAGCACAGAAGATCCATCTTTTTCTCGTAGTACTGCTCCGTCTCCGGATGCGACTCAAGAAAGTCGATAATCGCCTGATCCTTACCGCACAGCATCTTCAGTTCCGGGATATAGAACGGGTTCGGAAGAAAACGCACGTCGCAGGAGATGTCGCAGTCTCCAGGAAGTCCGTACTTGAATCCGAATGACTCGATATGAATATCCATCGCATTCTCATCTTCGACCTCGATAATATTCAGGATCTCCTCGCGAAGAGCCGAGAGCGCAATCAGGGATGTGTCGATGATATGTGTCGCACGGGCACGGATACCGCGCATGAGATTTCTCTCCTTCTCGATTGCCTCGACAAGTGACAGGCCTTCCGAAAGCGGATGCTTGCGGCGTGTCTGACGATAGCGGCTGATCAGGACCTGATCGTTCGCCTCGAGGAAGATAATGCGGTACGGGCAGCCGAGATTCTTGATCTCCGTCATTGCCTTACCGAATCCCTTGAGATATTCGTTACTTCTTACGTCGACCACGAAAGCAAGACGGTCGATTGCAAAGCCCTCACCGCCCTGTCCTTTCAGGAAGGTCCTTACGATCTCCGGAAGTACCATCGGCGGCAGGTTATCAATACAGAAATAACCCTGATCCTCCAAAATATGTGCAGCCTGGCTTTTTCCGGCACCGGACATACCTGTGAGAATTATCAGATCCATGCCAATTCCTCCTGATCGTTAATTAAACCCGCGGCCGATAAACCGGACTTCGCGCTGGAGTTCCACTCCATTTCTCTCTTTAATCGTTTTCTGGATATGCGAGACAAGATCATCGATATCCTTTGCCGTCGCATCTCCCGTATTGATGACGAATCCCGCGTGCTTCTCCGACACCTGAGCGCCACCGATCGAAAAGCCCTTGAGCCCGGCCTGCTCGATCAGTGCTCCGGTATAGTATCCCGTCGGACGCTTAAACATGCTTCCCGCGCTCGGGAAGTTCAGCGGCTGGGACTTCGTCCTCTTCTCCGTATATGTGCGGATCTGCGAATTGATCTCTTCCGCATCTCCTCTTTTCAGTTTCAGGACCGCCTCACAGACGATGCCGCCTTCCTTCATGAAGCGGCTGGATCTGTAGGATAGATCGAGTTCATCTCTTCCAAAAGCACTGACCTTTCCATCTGAAGTGATAAACGTGACCTTCTCGAGCACCTCGGACATATCGTGGTCATAAGCTCCCGCGTTCATGAACACTGCACCGCCAAGGGATCCCGGGATCCCGGAAGCAAACTCCAGTCCCGTCAGGGAATTCTTCGCCGCGAAAGACGAAAGGCGCGTAAGAAGCGTTCCCGCGCTCGCATAAACAAGTACAGAATCCGGGTCCTCAGAGTCGTCCTCGGACCGGATCTCCGAGAATTTCTCACCAAGGCGGATGACCAGGCCCTCGATCCCCTCATCGGAGATGACGAGGTTGGAACCGTTGCCCATGAGGAAAAACGGAAGCCCAAGTGCTTTTGCCGTATCAATAAGCGCAACGATCTCCTCCGTATCCGACGGCTCAGCATAAAGCTGCGCAGGTCCGCCGACACGGAAAGAAGTATGCGGCTTCATTACTTCCTCTGCGCGAATACCCTTCGCCAGATCAGCAAAGCCCTTTTCAGTAAGTTTCCCGCGGAATACTTCGATCGTACTGTTGTCCGCCATCATGTATGTCCTAATCCCCCGATCTGTTTCTTCGTTTCATCAGTCCGCATTCAGACCGCCCGGGAATACACGCGTGACCAGATCCTTGGCCGCGTTGTAACCCATCTTCTTAACACGGTAGTTGATAGCCGCCGCCTCGACGATGATTGCCAGGTTACGGCCGGGTCCGACAGGAATCGTGATGGACGGGACCTGGATACCCAGGATCTCAGTCGTCTCATCGGTGATGCCCAGTCTGTCGTATGTCTTCTTCTCATCCCACAGTTCAAGGTTGATAACGAAGTCGATGTTCTCCTGAAGCTTAACGGAAGATACACCGTACAGTTCTTTTACGTCGAGAATACCGATACCGCGGA
>CAMYWO010000022.1:0-29635 GCA_947302815.1 uncultured Clostridia bacterium
TATCTGTCTCATAAAGCGCGACATCGTTGATATACACGCAGCCTGTATGCGGATGGCGGTGCCAGAAATACCAGTCGCCGCCGATCCTTGTGTCGTAAGGGTTATAAGCTCCGAAGATCCCGTTATCGATCTCGACCTTCCATGTCTTGCCCTTGTATTTATCCCAGCCTTTAACGATCTCGGCACCCGTGATGACCGCCTTCAGCGGTTCGACAGAGCGGTAAGTTATGCGTGCATCTTCTGTACCTGCATTCTGCGGATCGACATACTCACGGTATACACCCGGCATAACGAGAACTTCATCGCCCGGTTTGGCGACTTTTGCTGCTGCGCTGATCGTAAGGAACGGATGCTCCTTTGTACCGGAACCCTGTGACTTTGTGTTCTGATCAACGTAATAGATCATTGTTTTTCCTCCAAAATGTATGCTGATTCGATGTCTGATGTAAAAATGGCCACTACGGATGGATAAATCTTTGCTGTCTCGGAGAACGGATCAGGGTAAGTATTCTTATCCGGTCCCATGTGAAGTCGGATCATGGCATACTCCTCCGGCTTAAGACGGATAAAGTTCTGGATATACCAGCAGGACTTTTCTCCGTGGCCCACCGGGAAAGAGTCCTTAATGCCCCACACTTCTTTTTCGACCCAGTTGGCCACTTCCTTGCCATACTGGTTGATCTTTGTGCCTTCTTTTACGTTCTTGATCTCTTTGACATAGAAGTTGACCTTACAAAGATCATGCAAAAGAGATGTGATGATCACCGTATCGGGTTCGATCTTCACCAGTCCCTGCGCGACCTTCTCAGACAGGCGCTGATAGACATGCAGACTGTGAAGCGCCAGTCCTCCTTCGCAGTTTAAGTGATATTTCGTGGACGCAGGTGCCGTGAAAAAGTCCGTCTTGGTAACGATCCACTCCACAAGTCGCTCCATACCCGGACGCTTCGTAGAAAGAAGCAGTTCGGTGATTTTCTTCTGGTTCTCATCACGCTGTTCTTTCGTGATTACAAAATCATCTGCCATTACCTCACTCCTTTGCAAATTGTTTCCATGGTTCTTCTTCTGCGAGAGGGATCTCAAAGACCAGCCTCTCATGATTGACGGGATGATCCACCTCAAGATGGTAGGATTCCAGAAGGATGTCCCCGGAAAAACGGTTCGGTCCTTTCCCGTATTTTCTGTCTCCGACGATCGGATGTCCGATCGAAGAGAGCTGTGCCCGGATCTGATGCGAGCGTCCCGTATGAAGATCCACGGAAAGAAGTGACACCGGTACTCCCGCTATACGTCCCTGCCCTATGACTTCATACTCGAGAAAGCACTCTTTTGCATCTTTCGGTGCTTTTTCCCTGTTTTCAAAAACATCTACAAGATTCGTCTTACTGTTCTTCAAAAGATAAGAGCGGATCTCGCCTTTTTCATTGTCAAAAGCACCGTACACGATCGCGCGGTACTTCTTTTTCACCGTTCTGTTCCGTATCTGTTCACTGATCCTCGATGCACATTTACTGGTCTTGGCAAATACCATAACGCCCCGGACCGGACGGTCCAGACGGTGAAGAAGTCCTAAGTAGGCTTCTCCCGGCTTATGGTATTTTTCCACCAGATAGGCCTTAAGAAGTGTCAGCATATCCGGAGCTCCGGTAGTATCGCTCTGCGAGAGGACTCCCGCAGGTTTTACCGCTACCAGAAGATGATTGTCTTCAAAGAGGATCCGGGGTGTATCCATCCTAGAACTCCTCTTTCATCCATCTTCCGGTACTTCCGCACGGGAGGATCGCATCCATCTTCGTACACGGCAGGCCGAGCTCTTCGGATATGACTTTACCTCCGTGCTTCGACTTCACGGCCAGACGAAGGATATCTTCAATCACCATTGATGAAAGCCCGGTTGTGTAAGAGTTGATTAGGAAAAACAGCGGATCATCCGAAATGAGTTTTTCACACTTTTCTACCAGCGGGAAAAGCGCATCTTCCAGCTTCCACATCTCGCCGGACGGTCCGCGTCCGTAAGCGGGCGGATCCATGATGATGCCGTCATAAGTTCTGCCTCTTCTGATTTCTCTTTCTACGAATTTTCCGCAATCCTCGACAATAAAACGGATATAGCAGTCGTCAAGACCGCTGGCCATCATATTCTCCTTGGCACGCTGGACCATACCTTTACTTGCGTCAACATGGACAACTTCCGCCGCTCCTGCAGCCGCAAATGCCATCGTCGCTCCGCCGGTATAGGCAAACAGATTCAGGATCCTCGGTTTTCTCCCCTGTTTCACGGCTTTCTGAATCAGTTTTCCGCAGAAATCCCAGTTCGCCGCCTGCTCCGGGAAAAGACCGGTATGTTTAAAACTTGTGGGCTCGATAATGAATGTCAGAAGACGTCCTACCGCATCATAATGGATCTTCCACTTCTGAGGCATAGGCTTCTCCTTACTCCAGGAGCCTCCGCCACTCTCGCTTCTGTGATACACGGCATGCGGTCTCGGCCATGAAGTTTCCTTCATTCCGTAATAGCCGGTCTTCGGCCAGATCGCCTGCGGATCGGGACGCTGAAGATAGATATCTCCCCAACGCTCGAATTTCTCTCCTTCACCACAGTAAAGCAATTCAAAATCAGACCATCTATCCGCTAAAAACATACCTTTTTCCGCTCTTTTTCTTTCGAAGATTGTGTCTTTACCGGACGGTCCGACACTTGGTATCAGTATAGCATTTTCTTGTATTTGAAAAAAGTTTGTTTGTAAACCGATTTTTAGATTATAATAGATGTAATGTTGTTAGACGAGGTAAATGGATAATGGCTACTGCTCCTCATATTTTGATCTGTGATGACGACCCGGTCGTACATGAGTCCCTGGGTCTGTATTTCGAAAATGAACATTTCACATACTCCAGTGCTTACGATGGACGTGATGCGCTGGCGCATGTTGCTTCTGATAAACCGGACCTGATCATTCTGGACGTTATGATGCCGGAGAAGACCGGTATCGAGGTCTGCCGGGAGATCAGAAAGACTCTTTCCACGCCGATCATCATCCTCACTGCTAAGGGCGAGGAGATCGACCGTGTACTCGGACTTGAGCTCGGCGCGGATGACTATATCGTTAAGCCTTTCTCTCCGCGTGAAGTAATTGCACGTATCAAGGCGGTACTCCGCCGTATCAATGAGCCTCAGGAGAACACTTCCCTTCTCCGTTTTGAAGGTCTGGAGATCAACCTGGATAACTATCAGGTCAAGGTCAAGGGCGAACTCGTTCCCTGCACTCCGAAGGAAGTTGAGATCCTGCATCTTCTTGCTTCCCACATCGGACAGGTCATGGACCGTGAGCAGATCCTGTCTCTCATCTGGGGTTATGACTATTTCGGTGATACACGTACCGTTGATACGCACATCAAGCGTATCCGTCAGAAGATCTATTACGAGGGAGCTCCGTGGTCCCTGATCACCGTTTACGGTGTCGGTTATAAGTTTGAGGTCAACTCCTGATGTTCCGAAGCATCTTTCTACGCAAGATGATCTTTTTAGTGCTGGTGGCGCTCTGCGCATCGGCACTTCTTTCTGCTACGCTGTTTAATTATGCAGCCGGCGAAGTATCCCGTGATAATTCCGAGGAATTAATGATCGAGAAAGCGAGTTCGATGGCCTCTTTTCTCAGCAACTATGTAGAAAGCCATTCTGCTCTTTCGGATACGGAAAAGATCCAGGGGATCAAGGATCTGAGCGCAGGATATACATCACACGATGTACTCGGTGCTTTTTATCTCATGTATGACTCCAAGGGCAGGCTCCTTTCCTCCTCGAAGCCCCAAACTGAAGAGGAACTTCATTTATTAAACGCCATAAATGTTTTCTGTGAACAGAACATGCTCAACAACACCGACAACAAGAATCTTATCGGTACGCTGACCTATGGCGAGGATAAGACAAAAGCGAAAGTGATCCAGGTGCCTGTCCAGGACAATGACACATTAACGGCATATGTTATCATCGGCGACACGATCACAGGCAATTCTTCTAACATAACAGGATTCAGTCAGGTGCTCATCCTGTCCACACTTCTTGTTTCGCTTGCGATGCTCATCCCTGTTTACTTTGCAAGTAGGCGTCTCATCCGCCCGCTTAACCGGGTTACGGATGTTGCTAACGCGCTCGGACAGGGTGACTTCTCCGTGCGTGCAAATGACCAGACCAAGGGTGAGATCGGTGATCTGGCCGCCTCGGTCAATGAACTTGCCGAGAAACTCTCCAAGTCCATCACCAGTGTAACTACTGAGCGTAACCGACTGAAAGAAATCTTTGATATCATTTCCGAAGGTATCGTATCTGTCAACAAGGATCTCCAGCCGGACTATTCCAATAACGCTATTGCGACGCTTTTCGAAAAGGTTCCGAGAAAGAACCTCTTCACAGAGAAGCTGCAGCTGATCCCGTTCGAGGAAGTCTGGGCCGACTTCGAGAACTGCCTGAAGACCGGCGAGACATATGAGCGCACGATCGAGGCGAAGGACTGTGCCTACTCTTCCACTATCGTGCCGATCAAGGATAACGAGAAGCAGATCATCGGTGCCACGGGATTCTTCCGTGACATCTCCGAGCAGGAACGTCTGGAGCAGACACGCCGAGACTACGTAGCAAATGTTTCCCACGAGCTCCGTACCCCGCTTACAGCCATGAGAGGTCTTGTAGAACCGCTTGCTGACGGTATGGTTAAGAAAGAGGAAGACCGTCAGAGATACTACGGCATCATCCTCCACGAGACCATGCGTCTTTCCCGTCTGATCGACGACATGCTTGAGCTTTCACGTCTGCAGGCAAGAACACTCGCATTTAAGACTTTCCCGTTCGATCTGAACAAACTTCTTTCTGAATTTGAGACCAAGTTCAAGCCGGTCATGGAAGACGCAGAGCTGAACTTCTCCGTCGAGTATAAGACCGGTCCTCTTCCGACGGTTATGGGTAACCCGGACCGTGTCGAGCAGATCATCGTTATCCTCCTCGACAATGCGAAGAAGTATACTCCTGCCGGCGGCAGCATCACGATATCTACAGAGTACAGTGACGAGACTGATCAGGTACTCGTATCCGTGATCGATACCGGACAAGGTATCCATGAATACGATATCGACCATATCTTCGACCGTTTCTATAAGGCCGACCGTGCCCGCGGAAAGAAGGGTACCGGACTCGGACTTGCGATTGCCAAAGAGCTTCTGAGCTACATGGGTGAGACCATCACCGTACAGAGCGAATATGGTGAAGGCACGACATTTACCTTCACACTGAAACGTGTTACCGGCTCTGTCTGGTATTGATAGGAGACCGATCATGCAGGACTGCTCAGACTCTATTTCCGGCGCATCGGAGAATTCAACACGCGTCAATAAATACATCAGTTCCAGCGGCTTCTGTTCAAGACGCAAGGCGGATGAATACGTGCAGGCAGGGCTTGTTACGATCGATGGCGTGACCGCAGTTTCCGGTTCTCAGGTTTTACCCGGTCAGGTAGTGCTCGTTAACGGGAAACCCGTTCTTCCCACCGACGACCATATCTATCTTGCATTTCACAAGCCTCTCGGAATCACCTGTACGACGGACAAACGGGACAAGGATAATATCATCGACTTTATCAATTATCCTCAGCGCATCTTCCCGATCGGACGCCTCGACAAGAATTCAACGGGACTGATCCTTCTTACCAATGACGGAGATATCGTCAACCGTCTTCTGCGCGCAGAAGGCCGGCACGATAAGGAATATGTCGTTACTGTTGATAAACCTGTCGATGAATCTTTCAGAAAGAATATGGAAAACGGCGTACCTATCCTGGACACCGTTACACTTCCCTGTAAGGTAAAGCTCACAGGAAAAAGCACTTTTCATATCACATTAAATCAGGGACTGAACCGGCAGATCCGCAGAATGTGCGAATACCTCGGATACCGGGTCGTACGGCTCAAGCGCATCCGTATTTTGAATATCAGTCTCGGCTCCCTGCCCTGCGGCCAGTACCGCGAACTGACACCGAAAGAGCGAAGCGATCTTTTCTCTATTCTCAATCACAAAAGCAAATAAAAAGGACCTCCGACAGTTGCCGAAGGCCCTTTTCATATAGTGAAATTAGAGTTTTGGAGCAAATTCAATTGTTTCCTCATACCTGACATTCTTCGCAAGAAGATGCCGGTTCAGGATATCCGGGCCACGCTCGACCCCTTTCATATAGAAGTCAAGATAAAGATGCGTGCGTCCGTCCGACTTGATCAGTTCCTGATGCGAACAGTCATCAAGGTCTTCCGGCATATACGGGAGACATGAGAATGAGAACGGATCCATCTTATCCTTACAAATACGGAGGCCGCGGACATCATCAAGCTGCAGAAGCAGATATTTCGTATCCGCATGCGCACCGTTTTCGGAAGGACGGGCATATTCGTGATACAGAGGACTGTCAAGTGATGTAAACCATCCGATCCTCTGGGATTCTTTTCTATCGATATACGATTCGCCGTTACCGCGGCCATACCAGCCGATATGAGCACCGGAATCGATCGGAACACGGAAACCATAACGGACAAGATCGAATTTAGGTACGAATTCAATCGTCGCCATAAGACGTCCATCCGGCTTCACCCTGTAATGTACAAGGATCGGGCCTTTCATACCATTCGAACTGTATTTGCTGATCAGGTGGAAATCTTCTCCATCCATCTCATAAAAGCTTCCGACAAACTTGATCTCACCCTGGATCGTACGCCAGTCGGTCTCATGCGAAAAAACGGTCTGCGACAATACATAGGACTTATCGGCACGGTCGATATTCGAAGCCGCGCGGTAAAAACTCGGTTCGAGAAGTCCGTCAAAGTATTCCTTGCCCTCGATCTTAACCGAGCACAGGCCGCCCTCTTGTCTGCTGAAACCATAGCGTACATGCTTGGTCTGTGCGAAGATAAGTGCCGGAGATGTCAGCATCTGTACCGCCGGCTTCTTCTCATCCGTGATCAGTGCTTTTTCAAGAGCCGATGCGTCAATGATCTGGATCGGAGCACCTTCTCCGTCAGAAACAACGGGCTCAACATCGGACGAAGGATCAAACACTTCATCAACAAGGATCTGCTGATAGAAAGCAAGCTCATATCCTGCTCTTGCATAATTAGAATCATTCTCTAACGTCAGACGGATATCCAGGAGCAGTTCTTTACAAACTGCCTGATTATATACTTCGACTGCCTTCGGATACTGCTCCGCCCATGCTGATGTAAGGAAATCACCTACCTGGAACGGGAACTGCATCGTACGGTTACCCATCGGCGGAATCGGCGGAACAATACCGGATCCGCCGGACAGACGGACGCCGCCGAGAAGCAGCTGCCACTTCAGTTCGATTGAAGGCGTGCTGCCAAACGGATTTACATTATGGACATTAAGAATCGCAGGATTCTCCGCCGATGAGAAGATCTTGATACCCTCACACTGCTTCTTCACTTCAAAGAAGATCGGGTGCGGTCTTCTGTTCGAATCGACAATACCCTGCGCAATTGATACACCGACCTGCTCAGAATACTCGACCAGATCCCCCTGATGGATATACTTAAGATCCATGCTATCTTCTTCTCTTCTCGGTCTTGCTAGGATCGACTCGAAAAGCACTTTATCTTCCTTAAGCTGACTCTTTAAGTAACGGCGGTTAACGCAAAGATCACACCACTCACCGAAGATCATGCCGGCCTTATTCGGGAACGGCGGCAAATCCGATACATTTCCGGATTTGTCGATCTCGCAGTAAAGCGGACGCTTAGAGTCAAACGCATTGATACGCTGTTTTACTTCCAGATAGGCATTCTCTTCAAAACGCTTACCGGTCATCGACCACATGATGATACACGGATGATTGATCAGTGAATAAACGGTCTGAGGAAGCACAGACGCGGCTGACTGCAGAATAACGTACATACCGTACTTATCACAAAGATCGAAGAATCTCGAATCAGTCGGATGATGAACAACATAGACCGTGTTGATATTCGCACTTTTCATCATGAGGATATCCTGACGGAAGCGCTCGAGCGGAACAGAGATACCGTCTTCGGGATCAAACTCATAGTACTTTACGCCATGAAGCGGCACAGCCACATCATTAATGTGGATAATACTTTCAGAATATGTGATCGTACGGAACCCGAAACGCTGTTTCTTGACGCAGATCACTTCATCCTTATTATTTCTGACTTCTACGATCAGATCGTAAAGATTCGGTGTCTGATCGGTCCACGGAAGAACAAGCTTCGCATAGAACTCAGTGCCTACGATCTTAACGCCTTCTTTCGGAATGGTATCGGTCAGTTCTTTCCGCTGGGAAAGACGATGCTCCGGAAGATTATAAAGGTCATAGTCATCATGGGCTTCCATAAGACGGCAGTTAACTGTTACCTCCGCGTCATACGGAAGATGATTCAGAAGCTCCACTTCAATATTCAGCCCCGCATCTCTGCGGATATCCGCGTTCGGAAGGATCTCCTTTTCACGACCTGTCAGCTGGTCATCATTATCGGAACGGTAAAGACTGTTCACCAGAGCCGTCTTCGGAACAACATCTTTCGCCAGAGTATCCGTTAGGAAAGACGGGAACAGGCGGAGCGACGAGATCTCCACAGAAGACTCGGCAATCAGGTAAGGAAGGCGGAAAAGCCCGGAGAATCCGAAAGCACCCTGGGCACGGACATTCTTCTTCATCTTACCTCTCTCCATGCGCACATCAAATCTGCGTACGGCAACACAGATGAGGTTTGGTCCCTCATGCAGGTACTCACTCAGAAGGCACTTCGTAGTCGAGAATGTGCTTCTGGAACTGGAAACATGCTTTCCGTTAATGCTGATGGAATAGTGGCCGACAATACCATCGGACACGAAGTAAACGAAACGGTGGATGAACTGTTCAGGAAGATTGACCCAAACACGATAAAGGCCGTAATCATTGGTATTCTCCATACCGGCATCATCCGCAAGTCTCTGCTGGAGACGCGACGTCTTCTTAGAAAGAAGCGCATTCTTCTCATAAACTAGTTCACTCGGATATCCATATCCCTGCATCTGCCAGACACTCGGCACATCGATCAGGTTCCAGGAATCATCGTTGAATTCCGTATCTGTCCAGTTATCGGGAATATCGTCCTTTGTCGGAGCATGAAAGAAATGCCAACTTGGAAGATCAAGTCTCCAAAACGAATTCAGACGACCGAATTCCGGCGGTTGTTTTTCCGCATAGAGTTCGTCCATCGAATCATATGGATAGAAATACCCTTGTGCCGGCAGTTGCGTCATTCTCAGCTCCGTTAAAATTCTGCATACGTATGCAGTTTGTTAACGTTATTGTAGCACGGGGCAACCGCCGTCATGTATCAGAGATATTTCATTTTGAAGAAGTCATGGAAACAAATTGGAAAACTGCCATTCTCACAGGAAGGACAGATCTTTTTTCCTCTTCTTCGCTTTCCTCCAGCGCGCCACTCCCTTAAAGAAATGACCGTTGAAAATAGTGACCAGCGCCTCCATCTGCTCGATCGTCACACCGCCCATCGAGAAGGATGCTACCGTACGGAGCGGCATTTCTCTGGTCATGGTGATATTGATCCTGCGCAGGTGCTCTTCCGTCTCTTTCTTATTCTGTTTCTTGATCTTACGCATCGTAGAACGATAGAAAAGTTTACTCTTCAGATTACCATTCTTAAGATCCTCCAGACTGGAATTCAGAGTAAACTCACCCTTCTTCGGTGCTTTTTCCTCCTTGACCGGCTTCCCGTATACAGCCTCAAACTGTTTCTTATCGAAGATCTTCGTCTGCACATCAAGGTTATAATACTGCGGAGCGGAAGCAGAATAATCCGGCGCTTCAACGCCCGGCAGCTTCGATGTGACCTCAATCTCACGGGAGCAGCGGATATCTCTGGACGATGCGCCGATCTCGATCTTATATGTACCGGACTCGACATGCCAGTCAGCGATCTGTACGTTATAATACGCGAAGGCACGCCGGTCAAGCTTGAACTCTACTGTACGGGTCTCTCCGCGCTGGATAAACACTTTCTTGAAAGCAGCCAGCTGGCGGACCGGCTTATAGATCTTCGATTTCGGCGGCGCGACATAGAGCTGGACGACTTCTTTACCATCCACATCGCTGATATTCGTCACATCCACATATACCGTAAGCGGATCATCCTCGTTAATACTCGGCGCGGAGAACTTGATCTCACCATACGAATAAGACGAATACGAAAGACCATGTCCGAACGGGAAAAGCACCGGCATGTTGGCCGCATCATAATATCTGTATCCGACATAAACACTCTCGCAGTAAAGCGTCTGTCTGGTCTCGCCAAAATACAGGTATGTCGGTGTATCCGTCAGTTTCAGCGGGAATGTTTCCGCAAGTTTTCCCGATGGATTCACTTTACCGTAAAGGATGTCTGCAATACTTCCGGCACCTTCCTGTCCCGGGAGATACGCCATAAGGATCGATCTGACCTGAGATACCCATGGCATCTCAATAGGAGATCCTGCATAGACAACTACGCATACATTACTGTTCTTCCGGACAACTTCTTCGATCAGACGCGTATGGGATTTCGGAAGATTCATATGCGTACGGTCAAAAGACTCAGATTCGAAGCTATCCGGAAGCCCGACAAAGATTACGACAACGTCCTTGTTCTGTGCAGCATCCACAGCAGCACGGAGGAGCTTCTCATCGACCTCTTCACCCTGCATCGGGTATCCGGGCTCATATACGAAGTTATCACTGTCAGTTGAGAATCCGCTGAGAGCATCGGTCACGTTCGTAGGATGGATATGCGAACTACCTCCGCCCTGGAATCTGGTATGCTTTGCCATCGCACCGAGAACAGCAACACTCTTTCCCGGCTGAATCGGAAGGAGTCCGTCATTTTTCAGAAGAACGGCGGATTCTTCGAATGCCTGCTTCGCCAATGTCCGATGGGCCAGATACGGAGACGATGTCGGCTTCGGTTTATTCATTCCCTTTTCGATCATTGTCAGAAGTCGTTCTACAGCACGGTCAAGAAGTGCTACAGGAAGCTTGCCGGACTCAATTGCTTCGCAGATTAGACGGTCACGCTCGCCGATCGAGGACGGCATCTCCAGTTCAAGGCCTGCCGCCAGCGAATCAAGACGATTATCCGTCGCGCCCCAGTCACTCATGACTACACCGTCGAATCCCCACTCATCACGAAGGATCTCAGTAAGAAGTCTTCTGTTCTCACAGCAGTAAGTACCGTTCAGACGGTTATATGCGCACATGACAGTCCATGGATGTGATTCTTTTACAACCGTTTCAAACGCGGAGAGATAGATCTCACGAAGAGCACGCTCATCCACGATCGAATCATTGATAAGACGGAATTTTTCCTGACTGTTCGCCGCAAAATGCTTCACGGAAGTACCGATACCCATACTCTGTACGCCCTTTACAAATGCGGCACCCATCTTACCTGCCACATAAGGGTCCTCGGAAATATACTCGAAGTTTCTTCCGCACAGAGGAGATCTCTTGATATTGATCGCAGGTCCTAAAACAATTGAAACATCCTGATCTACTGCCTCTTCGCCAATTGCACGACCGATAGCATTCATCAAGTCAAGATTGAAGGAGTTCGCAGTAGTTGCTGCCGGCGGAAAGCATGTCGCTTCGCGGCTGTCACCTGCACCTCTTCTTCCCGCCTCAGACTCCTGCTTGCGAAGCCCATGCGGTCCATCTGTCATCATGATCGACGGAACACCATTGATCGGCAGTCTCTGCGTGCGCCAGAAATCATATCCGGAGCAAAGAGAAGCTTTCTGCTTCACAGAAAGTTTTTTCATCAAAGAAGATACAAATTCGGATGCCATACCTTGTCTCCTTATCAAAAATATCTAAATCTCTAAAACCCATTATATCACTTGTATAACTTGTGTGAATAAACTGCCGGTACTATTGCGAATCATTTTCTCTTTTTGTATAATCACCAATCATATACCCATGAATTGAGAGTTTTATTTTTGGGGGCGCACTGGTTTCGACGGGGTCGTGGAGACTTGGAAAGCGGGTAGAGGATTCTCGTTGGCCTCTTAAAAAAACGAGAAATGCAAGTAATTGCAAACAACACACAACTCGTAGCTGCTTAATTTAGCTACCATCTCCCCGGTCTATCTGTCGGCCGGACCGGAGATGTCAGATGACAGACCTTACCTGTCGGCAGGTTAAACGGGACCACGCCTTCGGCAAAGCTTTGCGCCGGAGATGTATCTATGAAGCTACCGGAGATCTCTTCCTGTTCGTGGGAACGTGATCCAGGGGAATACTCCAAACACGAACTGCACCCGGAGATGTCCTTGTTGACGTGGTTTCGGACAGGAGTTCGATTCTCCTCGCCTCCACCAGATCGCAGTTTACGCTGCAAGCAAGAGAAAAACCCGCAAATCTGATTTGCGGGTTCTTTTTATCAACAAATGAGTTTTAATCGCTAAGGATCAGACGCTGATATTGTCTTCTCTCTCATAGAAAAGGATCATGTTCTCAGTCATTTTCCCGACTCTTGCCGCAGTCTGCATATTCAGCTGCATTCCATCGATCAGAGGCTGTGCAACCTTTCCGATTCCACCGAAGATCTCAGGTGCCTCTTCCAGAGTATCTACAACGATCAGATGCTCTTTCTTATCATCCTTTGGAAGAAGCATCATGCTGTACCAGGCTTTCAGGATTCTCGGTTCACCCTTCATATGTTCCTTGAGAGCATCGAAAAGCTCATGAGGAATGTTATCTTCCGTCGGAATCGCAATCATCATCGGTTGCTTCGGATCCAGTTTTTTCTCGGTAATATGGCTTTCCACCTTACGTTTATGCATCGCCAGTGCTTCGAGCAGCGTACGGGTGATGACAAAGCCTTCTGTTCTCGGGTTGATCAGGAGTCCATCCACAGGTGCCTGAGCCGTGATCGCCATAATACGGTCAAAATCCAGCGGCTGGATCAGTTTCTCGGGCAGGCCTTCCATGATCTCCAGTTCGTGACGGTCAGTAAACGCAGCCAGATAGTTCTTCCCGCCATTTCCGCGCAGAAGCGCAACACCGATCTTCGTCGGATCATCTTCATTTCCAGGCTGATGCATGCAGGGAGAAAGGAATTTCGCTTCTGTTGCAACACATTCCATTACCTTGCCCATAAACTCCTTATTTCCCTGAAATCTTTTCGTCTCACGGAGAAGACCGGTAAGATACGGATTAACAGGTTCTGTAGACGCATCTTCTTCCGCTGTAAGAATATTAACTGAGGAAAGTACCTCATACTTCTCGACATCACCATGACGGAGTCCCTCAAGAACAACAGATACGTTCTCACCGACTTCCGCCTTAGGGATCTTACTCATCAGCGTATCTTCAATACGTACGGCCTTTGTCTTAACGGATTTGTTATTCCGTCCGAGAAGGAAAAGCTCCTGACCTTCGGTGATCTCCGCGCCACGTACGTTACCGATCACAGAGACCTCCGTGGAAGTCATCGAGAGCACTTCTTCTACAAGGATCGTAAGGAAGGGGTACTGTATCTCTTTATTCTCCTTCTCGACCGGCTCGTTATTTCCCGCATTGCTGTTCTTTCTGTCAAATAAACCCATTGTTTCTTCTATCCTTTTCTTTTATTTCTGTTCGGATGGATCATTATCCGAAGTCAACTTCTTTCTTAATTACAGTATCCCACAGGACCTTGATACCCTTGTCCTTATCTGTCAAGGTACTCGCCTTGAGCGGAATCGACGCAAGTTTGATCTTCATCGGATCAAGATTTGCATCTTCAATGACTTTTCTCTCAATATAAAACTCAGTAGTGATCCTGCTATAAGGCGGAATATAGATTGATTGAGTACCCGGCTCAAAGACTACCTTATCAAGTGTGATCTGACCATCATCCAGCTGCAATCTGACATAATCCGACGTCTTATTGATGAATGTATACAGGATGCGGAATCTCGAGTCCGTCAAATCAAAACCATCTATAAGAAATTCTGCGCCCTCACTGTCATATACGATCTCAGATGTAGGACCCGGAACATAGTCTTCATAGTGGTATGCATCCTCGCCCTGAGGGAAGATGTTTACGGGAATATAGTTAAGTTCATTTACAGGGTCAGCAAGAACCACATGATTTGTATTACCATACGGAATACCAAGTATCAGAAACGACAGTCGCGTCGGGATCTTTGTATTGTCATGATTCTTGAAAACAGACGAGTAATTGGTAACATCATCGAGCACCTTATGCGGCTCAATTGTATCCGTATAGAAATAATAATCAGTACACTCATTATCCAGCACAGGATTCTTAAGATGTATTGAAAATGAATTGTCTGTCTTATTCTCAAACTGGGAAGTCAGAACATAACCATCTGCAGTAAGCTCGGCGCTGACGATCGTAAAACGGAAGTATTCGTTATCTACGATCGTTGCATTCTCAAGAGGTCCGCTGTAATAGCCATCCACATCATTGGTCAGTCCGAGAGCGCTCTGCGCAACCGGAATCGGAGTCGGTGTAGGAACAGGAACATTTTCTGCAAAGATCGAACCATCGCTGATGAACTGATCAAGCGATCTGACATCCATCTGAAAAACAGATGGATTACCGGTTATCTCACTGCTTTCATCCGTCTCATCAGACTCTTCCGGTTCTGTAGCGCTTCCCTTACGGCGAAGCTTGCAGGATGGAAGGATCATCAGGAAACAAAGCATGAAGGATATAATGGCAATGAGTCTGTGCTTCTTCACTTTGACGCCTCCGAATCAGTTTAACTGATTCATTTTACCACAAAACAAGGAAGCGCAACAACGACTCAGTTCTTCGCCATTGTCGAGATAAACTCCGCGATCGCCTGGCACTCCTTATACTGATACTCAGCATCCAGGAGCTTTGCTTCATCATCACTGTTAGACAGATAGCCCATACGGATCATAAATGAAGGAACGGAATTTGCCCAGTTCAGGCCGCTGTAATTTCCGCTTGCCTTACATCCGTTAAAAGCACTGCCTGTATGTGTCTCGAATGCTTTTCCGAGTTTCTCGCCCCATGCCTGGAGTGAGGATGCATAAGTACCGGATGAAGGAACGATAACCTCACAGCCGCTGGTCTTAGAATCATTGGCCGCGTTACAGTATAGACGGATAAAAACATCAGGCTTGTGGGAAACCGCGAATTCAGCTCTTTCCTTATTGGAAATATCAACATCATTCGTTTCACGGGTGAGATACACCTCACATCCGAGAGATTCAAGATATTCTCTAAGAAGCAGCGCAGTCTGGAGATTGATCTCAGACTCATCAGTTCCTGTAGAAACGCCCACATAACCCTGAGCTGACTTATCCTTTGAACCTCCCATCGAGGAGGACATCACTTCAGGATCAGTATTCGCAACCGCCTGATGACCCGGATCAATAACTACACAATAACCGGTAAGCGAAGGTCCGCCAGCCGGGAAAGGAGTTACGGAAGGTGTGGGTGTTGCTTCGGGAGCTGTAGTCTCTGTTGATGTAGACTCAGTCTGTTCCGAAGTTGTTGTCGTCTGCGATGTGCTCGGCAGTGTTGTCGTTGTCACAGAAGTACTGCTTGCCGATGAATTCTTAGACTTTGAAGGCCAGTGTGTAATTGCATAAAAGATACCCATTCCGATGGCGACAACCAGAAGGATCAGTGTGGTTGCCAGAATGATCGATACACGTCTTCTCTTTGCCGCAAGACGCTGGTCACGTATTCTTCTTGCCTGAGAGGACGCAGCAGGTCTTCTTGCAGGAGTATGAGCAGAGTCAGATGGACGGCGGGCAGGTTCAGATGCACGCTTCTGCATTTCTCTTGCTGTAGCCGGTGCTACACGTGCCGCAGGTGCTTTAGGTGTTTCTTTTTGAGCAGCAGGTGTCTGAGATTTCATCTCAGAATTAATAACATTCGCAGAAGCTGTCTTCGGTGTTTCCTTAGGAACAGCCGGTGCCTGCGGTCTCGGAGCCTCTTTAGGGGCGGACGGCGCAATTTGTTTCGGTGCTCCTGAAGTCGGGACTCGACGGATCTCATTCATAAGAGACGACAGATCAAGAGGCTGCTGTTCCTCTTGAATCTCCTTTTTCTGATTCATCAGGTCACTAAGATCCGGTACACCTTTCTCACGCGGTCTATCCGATCTGAAATTTGGTCTTTCATCTGCACTGTTCATAGGCAAACCTCTTCAAACACAAGTCTTCAGCCTAGATTCTAACACAGCGCATGTAGCATCTTATTTACATCTTTGCGTAGTATTTATTACAGATTGAGTCCAATCACCGCGGATCGGCCGTCTATCGAAAAATGTGTAAAAATGTTTTGAATTCCTGAAAAATATCGTATAGAATTATATTACTTTTGTATAAGGGGAAGTTTTTGTGGTAAAGAAAGATGCTTTAGTTATCGGCCTCGGGATTTCCGGGTGCGCGGCAGCTCGTCTTTTGGCGGAGTCGGGCTATTCCGTAACCTGTTTTGAGGCGGATTCCCATATCGGCGGTTCTCTCTTTGAGGATGTACGTCCGAACGGCATCCGTGTGCAGACACGCGGTCCGCAGATCTTCCACACTGACAGCGAGAACACTTATCAGTTTATAAAGCGGTTCGGTTCTTTTTTCCCGTACCGCCACCGTGTCTTTCTCTCATGTCAGAACAAGCTCGTTCCCCTTCCGCTCAATGCGAATTCTCTTAAAGCACTCTTCGGAGTTAAGCAGGCAGAAGCCCTTTTATCCCGGATCTCTTCTGCTTTTCCGGACGAACGGAGAATTTCCGTTGACCGCCTGATCGACTGTCATGATGCAAAACTGATTGACCTTGGACGTTTTATGATCGAGAATATTCTCACATTGGACATCAACCACAAGGAAGGCAGTTCTTTTGCCCCGGCGGATGACTCCTATATGAATGATGCTTATGTCGATATCGGAATCGATGACTGTTACTATACGGACAGTATTCAGGCTATGCCGATGCAGGGATTCATGTCAGTTATGGAGCACATGATCGACCATCCTGCGATCAATGTCTATCTGAATACTAATGCTCTGTCAAGGATCTCCATCCACCAGGATGAATCTACTGTGCTTCTCGACGGCGTACCTTTCCATGGACCGATCATCTATACACCCGCTCTCGACAAACTTTTCAAGTTCTGTTACGGAGCACTTCCCTATCGCGAAGGAAGAGTCTCCTTTAAGGATATAAAGACAGATTTTCAGAACGACTGCGCCGTGATCCTCTCACCTAAGGATAAGGAAACTATCCGTATTTCCGAGAGCAAATACATGACGCTTCAGAATATCGAAGGACATACTACCCTTTGTCTGGAATCCACATACGTATCCGCATCCAGAGGAAATATAGAACCCTTTGAGCCGGCTATTTCTGAGGAGAGTCTGAAGTTGTATGGAAAATACGCAGATCTTGTGAAGTCCTGTCCTTCGATCCATCCGCTCGGGCGCATTGCCTGCTTCCGGAATCTCTCTATCGCAGAGAGCATCGAGCAGGCGATCGAAGTTATCTCCCGTTTCTAAGAAGATTTAAGCGCTTTACTCTTCCGAATTCCTGGTATGAACAGAAACCGGTACATCTTCCGGTCTCTGCATAGATACACGGAAGTAAACATTCTCATCGCACTTGACATTAACTTTCAGGCGGACAGAACCGGTCGTGTCAACATTAGCCAGATCAAGATATGCCGAGAGGTCAGAAGCAGACAGATTATCCACGACATTCTTACGACCGACAATTCGTACCGTTACGTTCTGCATCGGGTACTCTGTCGCCAGATTCTTCTCTTCCATGATCTGGGCATTCTCATACTGCAGCTGCAGTGTAAAAGTTCTTTCTGTAACCGGATTGGTCGTTACCTGGATATACATCCAGAGCATCAGCGAGAACAGGAAAGAAATCAGAAGCAGCAGTGCGTTTCTTGCACGCTTGCCCTTCTTTGCTGTCTTTCTCTTTCTGGCAACGACCGGTACCGTCTCATCATCTCTCTCGTCATCTGCATCATCGCGGGAAGAGGCAGCTACCGAAAAAGCAGTAACCGGCTCAGAAGCGGATGCTGCAGCGATCTTGGCCTTCTTGCCGTTCTTCTTGTTATGCTTCTTAACACGGATAGCAAGTTTACCGGTCGTTCCTCCGGTGATACCGAGAAGATAGAACAGATTCTTGCGAAGATCTGCACCGTCTTTCATCTCATAGAGCGTACCATCAACAGCAACAGAGATCGTTCCTCGTTCTTCTGAAACAACAACTGCTACCGTATCACCGATCTCGCTGGCGCCTACCGCAGCTCTGTGACGGGTGCCATATCGTTCGATCATATGGAACGTCTCTGACAGCGGCACATGGCATCTGGCCGCAATGATTCTTCCGTCACGGATCAGAAGCGCACCGTCATGCATAGGCGATCCTTTATAGAAAATAGACTGAAGCATAGAATTCGTAACGGAGGAATCCAGACGGACAACATTCTCCTGCTTCAGGAGCTCCGAAAGCTTCGTCGATCTTTCCAGAAGCATGATCGCACCGGTATACGTCTTACTCATCTCCGTACATGCCTTGACGATCTCATCGACCATCGTGACATAACGGAGCTGATCGTCCGAGTCATCATTTAAGATTACATTCGAAAACGAAGAGAAAGATTTCAATCCTACCGTCTCCAGAGCATGACGGAGTTCCGGCTGGAAGATTACGACGAACAGGATCGCAATGATATAGAGCAGTTTATTGAAAATGAAACCGACCATTTCCAGGCCGAGGAAACTGCAGAACAGTACAAATACCAGAATAAGCAGAACACCCTTCAGGAGCTGCCATGCACGTGTATCACGGATGATCTTGAGTATCTCATAGAGAATAAAAGTAACCAGGAGAATGTCGATCACATAGCGAACCAGGTCCAGCGGCCCGCCAAAAAACATATAACCGCTGTCCAAACTGGAAAAGACTTCACGGATAAATCCTGTGAAATTCTCGAACATGATGCTTCCCCTTCCGTATCGATTTCTCTTAATTATATCACATAACTATTTGAGATGGCGAATAACACCGAGTCAGGGCAGGAAGCCCAATTCAAACTTCACCGAGTTCTTTTCGAAGAGATGCGATATCCGGAAGCTCAACCGTCCGTCCCGCGACCCTGATCTTCCCTTCTTTCTCCATCAGCGTAAGTTCTCTTGAGAAACTCGGGCGCGGGATGGAAAGGAACTTGGCGATCACTTCTTTGGATACAGGAAGAATTACACGTTCCGGTTCCGAAACGTCATAGAGAGACAGGAGATAAAACGAGATCTTTTGTCTTACCGTCTTAAGGGAAAGCAGAGTGATCCGCTGGTCCTGCGCTTTCATCCTCCGGAAAAGCACCTGAAGATAATTGTCTTTTAAGACCGGGTATTGCTCCATCATATCCGAAAGCTGATCGACGGCGATTGTGATAATGACCACATCCGAGACCGCCTCGAGCGTGTTTGAGTATCTCCCCTCTTTTTCAAAAACAAGTTCTTCTCCGAAACAGTCTCCGGGAGCAAGAAGGCGGATCGTAGAGTATTCTCCGGCGGGCGTATATTTCTGCACAGCCGCCACACCCTCGGTCACGATATATAAAGACTTACAGACATCTCCTTCAGAAACGATCAGTTCACCGCGAGCCCATTTCTTCATACGGGTCAGTGAAAGAACTGCTTCCTTGACCTGATCATCAAGTCCATTCAGCAATGGAAGGTCCATGTCTTTTCTCTCCTGTTTCATACTCCCGTCTCCTTTATCGGCTTATCGGGATCAGCTTCCGCAACCAGTTTCCCCTTTACGAACACTTTCCTTACACGGTACTGACTGTCCAGGGCAACCATATCCGCACATTTCCCGATCTCGAGTGTGCCTGTTTCATTCTCAATATGAAGAACTCGCGCAGGATTCAGGGTACATGCCTTTAAAGCCGTACGAAGCGGCATTCCCATCTTAAGGAGATTGAGAAAACACGTATGGATATCCGTAGTGGATCCGGCGAGCCGTCCGTTACCGAAGTCAGTGCGTCCGGCTATGACTCGGACCATTGTTCCTCCCAGAGAATACTCGCCGTCCGGCATTCCCGCCGCACGCATCGCGTCTGAAACCGCAACCGCACGGTCTTCCCCAAGCGAAGCCAGAGCGATCTTCAGTACCGACGGGTGTACATGCATCCCATCACAGATCAGCTCACAGGTAACATCAGGATCTTCCAAAAGCGCTCCCACACTTCCCGGTTCGTGATGGGAAAGTGGATTCATCGCATTGAAAAGATGCGTTCCATGAGAGATCCCTGCCCGTATCGCATTCCTGCAGCACTCATAAGTCGATGCGGTATGCGCCGCAGAAAGAACATACTTATCTTTCATACGGGAAATGAAATCAATGGCTCCGGGAAGCTCCGGTGCAATATCGATAATGGAGATCAGGTCATCAGAAAATCCGCTCAGTATTTCTTCAATATAGTCTGAAGAAGGATCGAGCGCATATTCCGTATTCTGTACACCGCATTTCTCTTTCGAGAGAAACGGACCCTCCAGGCGGACACCGAGCATCCTTGCCCCGCAGGGCTCTTCTCTTCGGAAATGGTCAGCGGCAATAAGGACCCGGATCACATCCTCCTTCGGAATCATCATGGTCGTAGGACAGAAGGATGTCACGCCTTTTCGCGCAAGAAAAGAAGCAACCGTCTGAAAGCTCTCCACGTTACCGTCGGAAATATCTGCGTCCATGGCGCCATGAATATGAAGATCAATAAAACCCGGGATCAGGATCAAGCCCGACAGATCATATTCCTCTTCATCTGCGGGAACCGAAAGGACTTCTTTCGCGATAGCGGTGATCCTGCCGTTATCTGCGGTCAGAGTCATATCCTTCAGAATCGAAAAGGAAGCATCCACAATATCCACGTGATTCAGGCGCATAAGTCTTTGATCCTTCCCGTTCCTTCCATACTTCAGTTTCATTTTACATCCAAAAGCACTCGACGGGCAACCGCGCCGGATCCGCCGCTTCCTATCGCAAACGTGGCATTTTTCTTCACGAAAAGGCACATTTTTGCATTTTTACGAAAATCCTTGTCCCATTAGGGAAAATTGGGACTATAATCGAAGTCAGAAAATCAATATATTTACATAGGAGGATTATTATGTTCCCAGAAATCACGGTTACTAAGACAACCTCACCTAGACAGAAACCGCAGCCGGGTCAGCCGCTGCCGTTCGGACATATCTTCTCTGACCACATGTTCGTTATGGACTATGTAGAGGGTCAGGGCTGGATCAATCCGAGAATCGTTCCTTATGGTCCGTTCGAGATCGAGCCGTCCGCTATGGTATTCCACTATGGCCAGGCAGTATTCGAAGGCCTTAAGGCATATAAGTGTGAAGATGGTTCCATCAACCTCTTCCGTCCTGCCTGCAACTTCGAGCGTATGAACAACAGTAACGACCGTCTCGTCATTCCGAAGGTTGACGTAGACTTCTGTGTACACGCTACAAAGATGCTCGTTGACATCGACAAGGATTGGATCCCGTCCGGCAAGGGTGAGTCCATGTACATCCGTCCGTTCGTTATCGCAACAGACCCGTATCTCGGCGTTCGTCCTTCGAACACTTATAAGTTCTTCATCCTGCTCTCACCTTCCGGTGCTTATTATGCACATGGTATCCAGCCGGTTAAGATCTATGTTGAGGACAAGTACGTTCGTGCAGTTCGTGGCGGTACCGGTTTCACCAAGTGCGCAGGCAACTACGGCTGCTCACTGATCGCTCAGACGATCGCTCATGACTCCGGTTACGAGCAGGTACTCTGGCTCGACGGTGTTGAGCAGAAGTACATCGAGGAAGTCGGCGCTATGAACATCATGTTCATCATCGACAACAAGCTCGTTACTCCTTCTCTGGCAGCAGGTTCCATCCTGCCGGGTATTACAAGAAGATCCTGCATCGAGATCGCTAAGGATATGGGCCTCGAAGTTGAAGAGAGAAAGATCTCCATTGAAGAGGTTATTGAAGCAGGTAAGTCCGGACGTATGCAGGAGTGCTTCGGTTGCGGTACAGCAGCAGTTGTTTCTCCGGTTGGCGAGCTCAAGTATGAGGACACCGTCATCACCATCAACAATGGTCAGATCGGTCCGATCACACAGAAATTCTACGATACCATTACAGGTATCCAGAGCGGAAAAGTTGACGACAAATTCGGCTGGGTAACCAAGGTAGATCTTTGATTCAAAAGCCCGTTTTCCGAAGCGGAAAACGCACATAAAAAACTGATCAAAAAGAGCCGTCTCCGACAAGATCGGAGGCGGCTCTATCTCTTTTATATCAATGCTTTTCAGACACATACAAAAATAACCACCTGATAAAATCAGATGGCCATTCTTGTAGTTACAAAATACGGATGATCTTTCCGTCTTTCTGTGAAAATAATACCATGGATTTGTCAAAATAACAAGTGTCAAAAAGTATCTTCACAGAATTGTAAAATGCTTTCAATTTTGACGGATCAGAAACTGAAAATCTTGAAGTCGGAAAGACCGATACGGAAGTTCAGACCGAGTACTTTTCTATATGTAATAATGAAGAAAATGAGCAGTGCAATTCCTGCAAGAACAGTAAGTACTCCAACGAACCTCGGCATTCTTGTCGAGTTGGTAACGTTGGTCTTGGCAATTCGGTCATGCCATGTACGGGAATCCGGATCTCCGGAACCGCTTACATAAGAGATAAGGCCGGGAATAACCGTAAACAGGCAGATGATCTTGAAGAAGCTTCTGAGGATGCAGTAGATCATGGAGTTACCCATATGGAAATCCACATCACAGTTCATCGCCAGTTTACCGGGTGTCGTAGCAAAGAGTCTGACAAGAAGAATGTCCAGAACAAAATAAGAAACGATCATTACGATGCCCAGTTTGATCAGCTGGTCACGGGAAAGGATCGCTTCCTCAACCTCTGTATTGATCTCAGATGCCGAGAAAACCAGCATAGCGACTCCACCGGCAAATCCGAGAAACGTAATTAAATCCAAGAACACCGCACAAAAGCGGTCAACCATTGAAGCATTGGTATTCATAATCTACCCCCCTGTATATATTTCGAATATAACACTTTCAAAAAAACGCGTCAATTCGACGAAGTTCCATAGTAAAAGAAACACTTAAGTATGTCTCCGGACTCCCATCTGAAATTCAGCGACTGGAATTGTCCCGGCTGTAGCGGCGTATACTTGGCCTCGTCATTGCAGTGTGTCATCTCAACATATTCCGGATCCTCCGGGATATCTTTTGAAAAGAAACCCAGAAGTTCTTTATCGTTTAATGAAATCTGCGCATTGGTACAGTTCTCCGGAATCAGAATATCCATCCTGAAACGGGTCGGCTGATCCATAAGGAACAGAAATCCCAAAACTGTTCTATCCTCTTTGGGAGATGTTACACGCTGGCTGACCGTAACTTCGCTTCCATCCAGCGTAAAGTGATAATCCCGGTCCTCAAGTTCACTTATAACCAGACCTGCAAACCGGTCGCCGCGGATGAGCTGGTCTTCTCCACTTTCCTGCATATTAAGCTCCTTTTTTCGTTTCCTTTTTCGTTTCCTTATTCTCTTCTTTATTTCTCTCGGCAAGAGATGCCATCTTCTCCTCTTTCTTCTTAGGAGAAACCGTCGGTTCCAGGCGTTCGCCCTCATTGTATTTGGAGATTGCCACGCAATCCTTCGACCCCTTCTCGACCGCTTTGATCGTAATGTAGGCCACAACGTTGATCCTGGTCTCCAGACGTTTCTCGTCAAAAGCATCCTTCAGCAATTCCGAAGAATCCAGAGGCGTGCCTCTGACCGCACCATTATAATCCTGAAGAGTAAGGTTTTTCGTTTCCTTCATGTCTTCCATTTTCGAGAAATTATAATCCGAAGATTCAAAGAAAACGATCGGGATCGACTGGTTGTCGAATACGGAATAATCCGACCGCACCTTGGTCACCTCGCGGTATTCGTCACTGATCGTATCCCCGTTTACGTCAAAGTTCAGAAGTGACATATTATAGTATAGATCGACGCCTGTTTCCGAATACAGACTGTTCTCGTAAGCCACGTCATAGGCTTCGTAAAGTTTTCTTCTGTAAGAATACTTATTTCCTTCTACAAGAGATGTAAGACCGGCATGCGCGTACAGTTTATCTCCGGCATAGATACTCTCGATGCAGTACATGCACTCGATGCTCTTCTTCTCTTTCTCAGAGAGCGATTTAAGGAAAGTATCCGCACCGAGGAAATTTGAAGATGATGCGCCAAAAGCAACGATAACCACATCATAAGCGAATGTATGACCATACATCTCTTTCGCGATCGTCATCAGGGAACCGACGCCGCAGGCATTATTCTGTATTCCGTCGTACTTCGGATAATACTGTCTCTGCTCGTAAGTGATCGGTGCGTCATAATGCGCTCCGATCACGACGGTCTTATGCACCTCGTTATATTCTCCGAAGGAATCGCGCTGCATAAAGCCTTCTCCCGGGATGCGCACGATATAATTCACAGAACCCTGACCGCTTCCGGGAATCTCCTGGCACTCTACCTGATACCCGATATTCTCAAGCTCATTCTTGATCATCAGTCCAGCGCCCTGTTCTCCCGTAGAAAAAGCACTTCTGTATGGAAATGTCTGCGCAAGTTCAAGAGCGAAATCCGCTCCGAAGCTTCCGTATTGTGCAGGCTTAACTTTCTCCTTCTTCTTTCCGCACGAAGCAATGGCAAGCGCCATCGTAAGGCTCAGAAGAATCGATATGATCCGAAGTTCTATTCTATGTGTTTTCTTTTTCATTCGTTCTCCTATATTCTCCGTCCGAATCAGTCACAGATCACTTCTAGTTTCTCAGAGAAGAACGTCAGTGCCTCCGCCTGGCTCATGACCGTTCTTAAGATCTGTCCGTTTCCGGAAGCCCGGATCACGGGGACCTCATCTTTATAAACGGCGATATCTTTCATTATCCGGCGCAGAAGAGAATCTCTGGAAACGCCTTCCAGTTTTCTCGGGAATCCCAGCATATCATAAAGACGGAACAGCGGTTCAGAAGGATTCATCGCGGCAACGGCAAACGCCAGCGCCTCTCCCTCGGAATAGCGGAGGAACCGGAAATGCTCCAGGATCGCTTCCTTGATTTCCTTACCGAAATCAAAAGCCAGCGGTTCCATCTCTCGGATCCTGCTCTTCGCCAGATAACACTCATCAATGGTGATAAACATATCTGCCTTGTTCACAAGACGGTTCAGCAGCGTGATCTGATCGAGCATCGCGTAACGGATGATCTGTGCGTAACCGTTCTTCATGAAAGACTCGGGTACTGTCGGCAGAAAATCCACATCCATTATTACGCTTACCGGTCGGCACTTCACGCTGATGCAATCCTTATGGCTCATATAATTGAGATATGTCGTACCGGCTTCGGCAGATTCGAGCATACCCATCAGCGTCGTCGGGATCAGACAGTAAGGAAGGCCTCCGAGGAATGTGGATGCAGCAAATGCAGTAACATCCAGAATGCTTCCGCCGCCCCATCCGACCAGAAGGTCATCGGGAGTAAAAGAGATATCCATCAGACGCTCGAAGACCTGCATCACGACATCGAAATTCTTCGAGGACTGACGGCCGTCGATCTGGATCACAGTCGGTTTCACACCGCGGGCTTCCAGTTCAGAGATAAACGTCGTATGGTGAAGACCGTTAACTTCTTTATCCGTGACGATAGCTACCTGAGGAGTCTTCTCTGAGGAACGCTCCCGGATCAGATCAAGAAGGCAGGTATACGCCATATCACGACCACACTCGATCGGATATTTACACAGACTATCAACTCGTTTTACCGTCGCCATGCGCGTTCCTCTCCTTCTTTTCTTGCTATATACCCTTGATATGATAACACTTTTACAGAAAACTTTGTACAAAAATGTGGAACACGGGTGCTTTTACCAAGGCGATATGTGATAAAATAGGTTGTTAATTACACTAGGAAGAGGTTGAATAACATGCCTATTACAAATCCGGCGATCCGTACACGATTCGCGCCCAGTCCGACGGGCTTCATGCACGTAGGTAATCTCCGCACGGCTCTGTATGAGTATCTGATCGCCAAGTCTCTCGGCGGCACATTCGTACTCCGTATCGAGGATACGGATCAGGAACGTTACGTAGAAGGCGCCGTGGATATCATTTATAAGACACTGAAGACTGCCGGTCTCGTTCATGATGAGGGTCCGGATATCGGCGGCGAGTATGGCCCATACGTTCAGAGCGAGCGTATGGATCTTTATAAGCCTTATGCCGAGGAACTGGTCAGAAACGGCCACGCATACTACTGCTTCTGCAGCAAGGAGCGTCTCGCTTCCCTGCACGAGGAAGGCGGCGTCGAGGGCGGTTATGACCGTCACTGCCGTGATCTTTCCGAAGAAGAGATCAAGAAGAATCTCGAAGCGGGTATCCCGTATGTTATCCGTCAGAAGATGCCTCTTGAGGGAGAGACGACATTCCACGATTGTGTATACGGCGACATCACTGTACAGAACAAGGAACTCGAGGATCAGATCCTTCTGAAGGCGGACGGATATCCGACCTATAACTTCGCCAACATCATTGACGATCACCTCATGAAGATCTCCCATGTCGTACGTGGTTCCGAGTACCTCTCTTCCACACCGAAGTACAACCTCTGCTACGAGGCATTCGGATGGGATATTCCGACATACGTTCATCTTCCCCTGATCCAGGGCAAGAATGACGATGGCACGGTAAGTAAGCTCAGTAAGCGTCATGGTTCTACAGGTTTTGAGGATCTGGTAGCACAGGGTTTCCTGCCGGAAGCGATCATCAACTATATCGCACTTCTCGGATGGTGTCCGAAGGACAATCAGGAAGTCTTTACGCTGGACGAACTCTGCAAGGCTTTCGACATCTCCGGCATCAGTAAGTCCCCGTCAGTATTCGACTATGACAAGCTCGAGTGGTTCAACGGCGAGTATATCAAGAAGATGACACCGGAAGAATTTATCGAGTTCAGTAAGCCTGAGCTTGCGAAGTTCCCGATGATCACCGAGGATCTGTATCCTCTCTTTGCCGAGATCATGCAGCCGCGTATCACCAGACTTCCGCAGATCAGCGAGAAGCTCGGATTCCTTCATGAACTTGCCGATTACGATCTGGAACTCTACGTTCATAAGAAGAGCAAGACTACGAAAGAGGGCTCCCTGGAGATGCTCAACATCGTACTTCCGATGCTCTACGAAATCGAGTGGACCAAGGAATCTCTTTCCGAGTGCCTGACAGGCCTTGCCGAGGGCATGGGCGTTAAGAACGCACTCGTTATGTGGCCGGTACGTATTGCGGCTTCCGGTACGGCAGTTACCCCGGGCGGTGCTGTCGAAGTCATGCTTCTCCTCGGTAAGGAAGAAGCCCTGAAGCGCATCGAATCCGGACGACAGCGACTCTCAGCTGCTCTTTCAAAATAAAGTAGAAGCCACAGTGCTTTTCGAAAAGAAATAAATACGCACAAAGACGTGCGAAAGAAAGCGAGAGTAACAAAATGAGCGAATATAAGAGTTTTATACACGAAGCAATCGAAGAAGATATCGGACCCGGCGGGCGTTACGAAGGTAAGACCGTACATACGCGTTTCCCACCGGAGCCGAACGGTTATCTGCATATCGGTCATGCAAAAGCACTGGAGATCGACTTCGGTATGGCTGAACAGTACGGCGGCCTTTGCAACCTGCGTATGGATGATACTAATCCGACCAAGGAAGACGAAGAGTATGTCGAGGCGATCAAGGAAGATATCAAGTGGCTCGGCCATGACTGGGACGACCGCTTCTTCTATGCTTCTTCCTATTTCGACAAGATGTACGAATACGCGGTTGAGCTCATTAAGAAAGGACTTGCATATGTCTGCCAGCTGACTCCTGAAGAGATGAAGGAGCACAGAGGCGACCTGACACACCCGGCCACCAGCCCGTACCGTGACCGTCCAATCGAAGAGAGCCTGGATCTGTTCGAGAGAATGAAGAACGGTGAATTTGAGGATGGTGCGATGACGCTTCGTGCGAAGATCGACCTGGCATCCGGTAACTTCAACATGCGTGATCCTGCGATCTACCGCATCAACCACATGCGTCACCATAACACCGGCGACAAGTGGTGTATCTACCCGATGTACGACTTTGCTCACCCGATCGAAGATGCACTCGAAGGTATCACCCACTCCCTCTGCTCACTTGAATTTGAGGCGCACAGACCGCTTTATGACTGGGTCATCGAGAACTGTCCGGTACCGTCTAAGCCGCGTCAGATCGAGTTTGCAAGACTTGGTATCACACATACCGTTCTCAGTAAGAGAAAGCTCCGTAACATGGTTGAGAGCGGTCTTGTAGACGGATGGGACGATCCTCGTATGCCTACTCTCTGTGGCCTGCGCCGTAGAGGTTATACACCGGCATCCATACATAATTTCCACTCCAGAAACGGTATCTCCAAGGTCAATGCAGTAGTTGACTACGCATTCCTCGAGTACTGTCTCCGTGAAGATCTGAACGCGACAGCCAAGCGTGTCATGGGTGTTGTACATCCGGTCAAGCTCATTATTGACAACTATCCGGATGAACAGACTGAGACATTTACTGTCGAGAATAATCCGGAGCGTCCGGAAGACGGAACCCGTGAGGTTTCTTTCTCCAAGGAGCTTTGGATCGAAGCTGATGACTTTATGGAAGTTCCGGAAAAGAAATATTTCCGTCTCTTTCCGGGCAACGAGGTCAGACTCAAGTCCGCATATGTTATCAAGTGCACGGGCTGTGATAAGGACGAGAACGGCAATGTAATTGCCGTACATGCTGATTACGAAGAGTCCAGCCGTGGCGGAAATCCGGCTGACGGACGCCGAATTAAGGCAACCATCCACTGGGTAGATACCAAGACCGCACTTGATGCGACTGTACGTCTTTACGACCGTCTCTTCACTGTTGAGGCACCGGATCTTGCTGATTGTAATTATCTCGACTTCATCAATCCGGATTCCCTGAAGGTCGTCGAGGGAGCTAAGGTCGAAGCTTCACTGGCAGACGCTAAGCCCGCAGACAGATTCCAGTTCTTACGACTCGGATACTTCTGCATGGACACTAAGGACAGTCAGCCCGGCAAACTCATCTTCAACAGAAGCGTTTCCCTGAAGGACAGTTACAAGCCGCAGGCGTAACCTACACTCTGAATTCAGACATACGAAAAGGACGATCAGAAGATCGTCCTTTTTCAGTGGCACGGGATATATAGAAAGGACCGTTACATAATCTGTAACAGTCCTTTTCTATTTGAAATTGAATAAATCAGAGTACCTGACGATACTGGTTTGCCTGAGCCTGCTCAGCTTCCTGCTTTGCAAGAGCATCACGGTCCATAAGAGCTACTGTTCTAGGAGCAACTACGAATGTCTTTCTGTTCTGGTCGATCGGCTTAACGTTTCCGTCGATAGAATAAGCTGCACCGGAAATATAATCGATTACGCGCTGGGCTACGG
>CAMYWO010000023.1:0-29559 GCA_947302815.1 uncultured Clostridia bacterium
GCAAAATGAGCAATGGATCCATCGTGAAGGTCTCCGGACCACTGGTAATTGCAGAGGGAATGCGTGATGCGAACCTTTTTGACGTTGTACGTGTCAGTAACGAGCGTCTGATCGGCGAGATCATCGAGATGCATGGTGACCGTGCTTCCATCCAGGTATACGAGGAAACAGCGGGACTGAAGGCCGGCGAGCCTGTCGAGTCCACCGGTGCTCCTCTCTCCGTAGAACTCGGGCCCGGTCTGATCGGCGGTATCTTCGACGGTATCCAGAGACCTCTGGAATCCATCATGGAGAAGATCGGCAATAACCTGTCGCGCGGTATCGAGGTTCCTTCCCTCTCCCGTGACGCAGTCTGGAAGTTTGAAGCCTCTAAGAAGGCAGGCGATACAGTTGTCGAGGGCGATACGATTGGTATCGTTCAGGAGACCGAGACAGTAAAGCATAAGATCCTTATCCCGCCGGGAGTAAGCGGTACGATCGTATCCATCAGCAGCGGTGACTATAAGCTCGAAGATCCGGTCGGAAAGCTCCGCACCGATAAGGGCGAGGAGATCGACCTGATGCTCTATCAGCGCTGGCCGGTAAGAAGAGGCCGTCCGTATGTTAAGAAGCATGCTCCGACAATGCCGCTGGTAACAGGTCAGCGTGTAATCGACTGTATGTTCCCGATCGCCAAGGGCGGTGTTGCTGCGATCCCGGGTCCTTTCGGTTCCGGTAAGACAGTTACCCAGCACCAGCTCGCGAAGTGGGCACAGGCAGACATCGTCGTTTATATCGGCTGCGGTGAGCGTGGTAACGAGATGACCGACGTACTTAATGAGTTCCCTGAACTCATCGACCCGTACACAGGCGAGAGCTTGATGAAGCGTACCGTGCTTATCGCGAACACTTCGGATATGCCTGTTGCGGCCCGTGAGGCTTCTATCTATACAGGTATCACCATTGCCGAATACTTCCGTGACATGGGCTACTCCGTAGCGCTCATGGCAGACTCCACATCCCGTTGGGCTGAGGCTCTCCGTGAGATGTCCGGCCGTCTCGAAGAGATGCCGGGTGAAGAAGGTTATCCGGCGTACCTCGGTTCCCGTCTGGCGCAGTTCTATGAGCGTGCCGGCCGTGTAACGACACTCGGTTCCGAAGGCCTTGAGGGTTCCCTCTCCGCAATCGGCGCCGTATCTCCTCCGGGTGGTGATATTTCCGAGCCGGTATCCCAGGCGACCCTCCGTATCGTTAAGGTATTCTGGGGACTGGATGCAGGTCTTGCATATAAGCGTCACTTCCCTGCCATCAACTGGCTGACAAGTTATTCGCTCTATACCGATTCCCTGGCTTCCTGGTTCGAAGAGAACGTCTCTCCGGAGTGGAACAGTAACCGTGCGAGAATGATGCTCATCCTGCAGGAAGAGGCAGAACTCGAAGAGATCGTAAAGCTCGTCGGTATGGACGCACTCTCTTCCACTGACCGTCTGAAGATGGAAGTCGCCAGATCGATCCGTGAAGACTTCCTCCATCAGCTGGCTTTCCACGAAGTAGATACACATACTTCCCTGAAGAAGCAGGACTACATGATGAAGCTGATCCTGGACTTCTATGACAAAGCATCCGGCGCCCTCGAAATGGGTGCCGACATCGAAGCGCTCGTGGCTCTCCCCGTTCGCGAGAAAATCGGACGTTTCAAATACATCACCGAGGATGATGCGGAGAATGAATTCGTATCCATCGGTGCGCAGCTGGCCTTCGAACTGTCCGAGCTGCTGAACAAGGAGGATTAAGATATGGCAAAAGAGTACCGTACCATAAGCGAAGTCGCAGGACCGCTGATGATGGTCCGTGGTGTCACGGATGTCAGCTATAACGAGCTCGGCGAGATCGAACTGGCAAATGGCGAGAAGCGCCGCTGCCGTGTTCTCGAGATCGACGGCACCAATGCTCTCGTACAGCTCTTTGAGAGCGGCGCCGGCATCAACCTGGCCGACAGTAAAGTAAGATTCTCCGGCAAGCAGATGGAGCTTCCGGTAAGTAAGGACATGCTCGGCCGTGTATTCGACGGTCTCGGACGTCCGATCGATGACGGACCGGAGATCATCCCGGACAAGCGTCTCGACGTTAACGGCCTGCCGATGAACCCGGCGGCCAGAAACTTCCCGAACGAGTTTATCCAGACCGGCGTATCCGCCATCGATGGCCTCAATACTCTCGTACGTGGACAGAAGCTCCCGATCTTCTCTGCATCCGGTCTTCCGCATGCAAACCTCGCTGCCCAGATCGCCCGTCAGGCAAAGGTACGAGGCACCGATGAGAAGTTCGCCGTAGTATTTGCCGCGATCGGTATCACCTTCGAAGAAGCGAACTTCTTCATGGACAGTTTCAAAGAGACAGGCGCTATCGACCGAACAGTGCTTTTCATAAATCTTGCGAATGACCCGGCTGTCGAGCGTATCGCGACACCGCGTATGGCGCTGACCGCTGCCGAGTATCTGGCTTTTGACCTCGACATGCACGTACTCGTTATCCTCACCGATATCACGAACTACGCCGATGCTCTCCGTGAGGTTTCCGCCGCACGTAAAGAGGTTCCGGGCCGCCGTGGTTATCCGGGTTACATGTACACCGACCTTGCGTCCCTGTACGAAAGAGCCGGCCGTCAGAAGGGCAAGAACGGATCCATCACCATGATCCCGATCCTGACCATGCCTGAGGACGATAAGACCCACCCGATCCCTGACCTTACCGGTTACATCACAGAGGGTCAGGTCATCCTTTCCCGTGAGCTCTACAGAAAGGGCGTTATGCCGCCGATCGACGTTCTGCCGTCACTTTCCCGTCTGAAAGATAAGGGTATCGGTGAGGGCAAGACCCGTGAGGACCACTCTAACACCATGAACCAGCTCTTTTCTGCTTATGCCCGTGGTAAAGAGGCAAAAGAACTCATGGTCATCTTAGGTGAAGCGGCTCTTACTGATATGGATAAGCTCTACGCGAAGTTCTCCGATGCATTCGAGAAAGAATATGTATCCCAGGGCTTCAGTACGGACCGTGATATCGAAGAGACATTAGACCTCGGCTGGAAGCTCCTGAGAATCCTCCCGAGATCCGAGCACAAGCGTATCAGCGACAAGCTCCTTGATAAGTACTACGACGAGAAGAAATAAGAAAGTGACCGACTGAAATGGCAACCGCGAATGTTAATCCAACCAGAATGGAACTGACACGCTTAAAGAAGCGTTTAGTTACCGCGCGCCGCGGACACAAGCTCCTGAAGGACAAGCGTGACGAACTCATGCGCCAGTTCCTCGAAGCCGTGCGCGAGAACAAGCGTATCCGCCGTGAAGTGGAAGCCAAGCTCGAAGTTGCCAACCAGCACATGTCCGTCGCGAGATCCCTGATGTCCAATCAGGCGATCGCCGTCGCCATGATGTATCACAAGCAGAGCATGTCACTCGAGGTTTCCGAGAAGAACGTCATGAGCGTCAAGGTGCCTGTGTTTAAAGCCCAGTATCAGACCGCCGATGAAGGAGATATCTATTCTTACGGTTACTCCTTCACCCCGATCGACCTGGATGACGCGATCCTTGCACTGTCGGACATCATGCCGGATCTTATTGCACTCGCAGAGATCGAAAAGAAATGTCAGCTTATGGCTTCCGAGATCGAGAAAACGCGCCGTCGTGTTAACGCGCTCGAGCACGTCATGATCCCTGATTATGAAGAGAAGATCCGCTACATCACCATGAAGCTTGACGAGAGTGAGCGTTCCGCTACGACACGTCTCATGAAGGTCAAGGATATGATGATCGAAAAAACCATCCGTGAACGTCAGGCCCGAAATCTCGAACTGGATGCGCAGGCGGCTGAAGCAAACTGATTCTTCCATCATTTTGACAATCATCACCTCCCCATGAAGCAAAAGTCTGTTGAAATTATAACGGTGCACCGTTATAATTATCTAAAGGCAGGTGATGTCACATGACAATTCAAGATGCTCTAAAAAGCTCGAATATGAGTATTTACAGACTCTCCAAAAATACTGGAGTTCCCTATTCCACGCTTAGTGATATCTTTAATGGCAAAGTCCTGTTGATCAACTGCAGCGCCGAGACCGTATACCGGCTTGCCCGGGCCCTTGATGTATCTATGGAGGATCTTCTGGAACCTTATATGGTTAAGCGCCCGCTTTTCGAGAACTTTAAGAGTACTGTATGTCATCGGCTTAAGGAATTGGGGGATGTCGACTTTGTCATAGACGTTCTGAAAAGTAACGAGATCCGAGTATTCTATGAGAGACAGTGGTATCCGGAGAGTTTGTATCTTCTGGCCATGCTTGATTACATCAGCAGAGAGAACAGCATCCCGCTCTGCGAAGAGTACGATGATCTTCGCCACCGCACTTTGAAGAGTAAAATATACCCTGCCGGCATCCGTGCACTCGCAGACGCATCGAAGGATAAAACCATCCTAAAGAAAGCAGAAGAAACTGCTATCCCGGAGTTCATGAGATTCAATATAGTAGAGAGCGAGGTAAGGGATGTCATCTGACAGGATATTTGAATTCACAAAGGAAAATCTGAACCAATATCTCAAAGCTGTTGCGAGAGAGTATCGCAAACTCGTTGGTAAAGGAATGCCTGCAGAAATGGTCATCATAGGTGGTGCGTCTGTTCTTTTGAACTATGGGTTTAGAAATATAACTACCGACATAGATGCTCTGATTTTAGCCGCCTCCGGGATGCGCGATGCCATTAACCACGTACGCGATCAGTATGATCTTCCTGATGGATGGTTGAACTCAGACTTTACTAATACGGATTCATATACACCCAGACTTCTGGAATATTCGAAATACTATCGAACCTATTCAAATACAGTGTCGATCCGAACAATATCGGCAGAATACCTGATCGCCATGAAACTTCGTTCCGGACGTTTATACAAGAACGATCTCTCCGATGTTCTTGGTATTCTGGCTGATCATGAAAAGAGAAACTGTCCAATAACGGAAGAGAGGATCCAGACCGCGGTCTGTGATCTCTACGGCACCATGGATGCTCTACCTGAATCATCCATTATCTTTCTGGAAAACATCATGAAAGATGGGCATTTTTCACAACTGTATAGTCAGATAGTAAAAAGCGAGCGGGAAACCAGAACTCTCCTGACAGAGTATGAGCATGATAATCCCGGCTTGGTAACGAAATCAAATTTCACCAGCATCACAAAAAAGATAGTACAGAAATCGTCTCGCGCCTCTATCCTGGCTGCTCTAGAAGAAAAGAAGAAAGAAAACATCCAAAGGTCTCCGCGCAATAATTCTCAAAAGTCCTCGGATAAGAGATCCGGTTCATCTGAACTTAATTGATGACTTTTACCCCTCAGTTTTTCCCGAGAAGCGGTGCACTTACGCGCGGCAGGATCCCCTGCATCTTCGCCATGATCACTCCGTAGTTCGTGATCGGCACGCCCGCGTTCTGGCAGATGCGGATGCGGTGCATCATCTCTCTGGGATTCAGCATGCAGCCGCCACAGTGGATCACCAGGTCAAAGGTGGAAAGATCATCCGGGAAAGAATCACCGGAACTCCACTCGAAATGGAAATCTTTTCCTGTCGTCTTCTCGATCATCTTCGGAAGCTTCACCGTGCCGATATCGTTGCACTGACGGTGGTGTGTACATCCTTCTGAAATAAGGATCTTCGCGCCGTCTTCGAGCTTATCGAGATAGTTTGCGGACAGGATTGCTTCACCGAGATCGCCCTTATACCGCGCGAAAAGCATCGAGAACGATGTCAGCGGAATATCCTCCGGAACCAGTTCATTTACTTCTTTAAACGCCTGGCTGTCGGTCACGACGAGCTTCGGCTTCTTCGAAAGCGAAGCAAGCACATCCGGGATCTGCGGCACCTGTGTCACAACTCCGATCGCCCCGCTGTCGAGAATATCACGCAGTGTCTGCTGCTGCGGCAGGATCAGGCGGCCTTTCGGCGCCGCCTCATCGATCGGGGTAACGAGCACTACGATGTCTCCCTCGGAGATCAGATCCGCAATGATCTTTCTTCCGTTACTCGGATCCACCACCAGATGGGCGACCATTTCTTTCAGATCGGTAATGTTGATCTTATCCGAGGCAGATACCCAGATACTGTCCTGAGGCACCTCGCGTGTACGGCCTTTCCCGATGCGCTGCTGCACCAGGTCGAGCTTGTTATATACCGTGATATAAGGAAGATTTCTTTCCTCAAACATCTTCTTCAGCATACGGTCTCCGTCGTTCATGCCGAGTGTACCGTCTACGACGAGGATCGCGATATCGACCTTCGCCATGACCTCTTTACACTTCTCAACACGGAGAAGTCCGAGTTCGCCTTCGTCGTCCATACCGGGAGTATCGACGATCATGACAGGACCCAGGGGAAGAAGTTCCATCGCTTTATATACCGGGTCGGTCGTCGTTCCCTTCACATCGGAAACAATCGCGATCTCCTGATTGGTAAAGGCATTGACCACGCTGGATTTACCCGCATTTCTCATTCCGAAGAAACCAATATAAATACGCTCACCGCGCGGTGTAGATGACAGTTCCATATACTCTCTCCCCCGAACCACTTATGTGTGATTTCTGTTTTTTTCATTCTACCATATGGCGTCATGCTAAAGTATCCGGAAAAATCTCCGGGAATCTCTCGCTGGAAAATAAATTAACGTTTACATATCGGGAGCAGACCCTATATAATAGACAAGGAAAAACCTTTAGACAGGAACGCTGATCAGATGAACAACGACAATTACAAACCAAGAAAAACATCGCTCGGTCTTTTTATCGGACTGATCCTTCTTATTTCAATATATGCTCTTTCAGCCTGTGCATCGAACAAGAGCCGCAGCCGTCTGACCGGCGGAGACTCTCTGCTTCCTGAATCCTCAGAGACTCAGACAGAGCCGAGTGAATCCACAACAGAATCAGAAAAAGAAGCAAGTTCCGAGAGCACTTCGCAGACAGAAACGTCCGAAAGTTCTTCAGAAACCGAGTTATCTTCCGAGACATCCGAATCATCTGTTCCCAGTGAGACTACACCGACATCCGTAACCGAGACGACCAAGGCTCCTACGAAGGCGCCTACAAAAGCACCGACAAAGGCACCTACGAAAGCGCCTACGGCGACTCCGGTACCCGCTCCGAAGGAAGATACTCCGACGCCGACACCTAAAGTAAAAGTCAAGGTAACTACGTCGACTCCGACACCGACTCCGAAGGAAGACAAGCCGGCTCCGAAACCGAGTGGAAATGCCACCAGTGCTTCTGCTTCGGAGATGCTGGGATATATCAATTCCAAGCGCGCTGAGGCAGGACTTCCCGCACTGTCTGTTAACGAAAGCATGAACGCAGCAGCCCGCGTGCGCGCTTCTGAAATCGCTCAGCAGTATGGACATACACGTCCGAACGGGAACAAGTTTTCTACGGCTCTTAAAGAGCAGGGACTCTCATACAGTACCGCAAAAGAGAACCTTGCTGCCGGTCATTCTTCGGCATCTTCCGCATTCAGCGGATGGATGGAATCCGAAAGCCACAGTGGTAATATCCTGAATCCGAACATGACCAGCATCGGTGTAGCATACATCAAAGTATCCGATGACCCGCAGGGATATACCCATTACTGGGTACTCCTGATGATGGGCTGATCCATTACTCCGTTTTATTCTTACGGACTTCTTCAAACCTGGCCTGCATGGTCGGGTTTCCTTTTGTCAGCTTTTTGACATCCACATCCTCGACTTTATTGTTCGCGATGCGCAACTGGTTGTCTGAACCCTGCAGCTCCTTCTTGACCTTCTCGAGATGCTGGATCGTCTTATCGATCTCGTCGATCGCCTTCTCGAAGTGTGAGTGTGCGAGATTATAGTTCCTTCCGAAATCATCCTTGAACTTCAGGAGATTCTCTTCAAAGTTGGAAATATCGATATCCTGATTTCGGACGATCGCCAGTTCCTGCTTATACTGAAGCGCATTCTTCGCCGCATTGCGAAGCAGGGTAATAATCGGAATAAAGCACTGCGGTCGTACGACATACATCTTCTCATAGCGATAGGAAACATCGACGATACCCGCGTTATAGAGCTCACTGTCGGCTTCGAGAAGTGACACGAGGACAGCATACTCACAGTTCTTCTCTTTTCTATCCTTGTCGAGTTCTTTGAAGAAATCTTCGTTCTTGTGCTTCGTCGCGGTCTCGTCCATCTCGTTCTTCATCTCGAACATGATGGAGATGATCTCCACACCGTTCTCATCGGTTTCCCGATAGATATAGTCGCCCTTACTTCCGGTCCTGGCGTCGTTGTCTTTCTCGAAATACGCATTCTGGAAAGCCGTCGCGCGGAGCTGGTTGAACTGGATCTCACAGTGCTGCTCGAGCGTCTCACCGACCATCTTCGTGGACATTTTCGTCTTCAGATCCTTATAGTATGCGATCTGCTCATCCTTCTGATCCAGAAGGAGTTTTCTCGTATCCTTTTCCTGTACCAGTGCTTTTTCCAGATCGTGCTTCTCATTAGTCAGCTTCGTCTCGAGGTCCCGCTTCTCATTCGTAAGTTTCGTCTCAAGCTCTCTCTTCTCTGTCTCGATCTTATTCACGGCTTCCATCACGGCGATGGTCTTCTTATCTTCAAAAGAATTCAGCTCGCTCTGAAGTGACGCGGCTTTCTCTTCTGCCTTTCTGACCTGCGCCTGAAGTTTCTGGATCTCCTTGTCATGCTCTTCCTGCACGCTCAGGCGGATTCTACTCTCACGCGCCTCGATCTCCGCCTCATGGACCTCGGAAAGGTGCTTCTCCATCTCTTTGACTCTGGTGGAAACCGTCTTATCGAATTCCTGATCACGGATCTGCGAAACGATCGAATTGACCGCGGTATCATCTACTTCAAATGTTTTCCCGCAATGAGGGCACTTCAGTTCTGCCATAGAAGCCTCCTGTTCGTCGCTATTCTTCTAAAACATCGTATATAAGTTATTATACATCACCGATGATTGAAGCTGTTTGACACTTTGAGCGAATATAGTCCCGGAATGTCCAATGGAAATATCCCGTTGGTCATTTTCCAATACAAGCACACCCACATGACCAATAGAACTGCTCCAAAAGCACTTTTCCTCCGCAATTGGTCGTTTCGTTTGACAATTTGCGAGATGTGTCAAACGATATGACCAATATAGTGCTTTTCGGGCGGAATCTAGGGCCTCATTAGTCATTTAACTTTCCACCTAATGAAAAATGACCAACAGCACTGATGTATTGGTCATTTCTGATTGAAAAGCACTCTCAATGGCAAACAAGGAGCTATCCCATTGTTGAGATAGCTCCCCCTTCTTCAGTTCCTTTCCGAAAAGAAGCCGCAATCAGGCCGTCGGGTCATTCACCACACCGACGAAAAGAGGTGCGCCGGTATCCGAGAATACCTCGAAGATGAAAGGACGGTCGAATACAAAGGTGTATTTGGCTGACGGAGCGCATTGTTCAACGACCATTGCTATCGTGATAGCGGCACCTTTTACGCCTTCTTCATCGATCATGACACGAACATCCTGTTCCACCTGCTTAACATAGATCTTATCATCCGGTCCCTGATCCGTGATCGATCCGAAGTTTCCCCTATTCTCGTCAAATGCGTCGTGGATCCCGAGTTTCCGGAGTTCATCGATCATGTCGTTTTTATACGATACATCAAACTTCGGAAGCGACAGGTCGACCATGGCCTCAGCAAAACCGTCTCCATCTATATAACTGTTATTCAGGAACTCCATAAAGTTCTTATCTTTCATAAGGTTCTGTACGGAAGTATTTTTATCCGGGAGGATCAGACGCATCTTCCCGTTTCCGGTGATCGGAAGTTCGATCGCTGTATAGCCATCACCGGTGCAACAGTAGAATTTTTCATATTCCATATTCATGAAGTCGCAGGTGACATCCCCGGTCGGAGCATGGAATGTCCCGGGCTTCGTCTCATCCTCATGAAATCTCATTTCCCACTTGCCACTGTAGTTGATCGTTGAGGCGACCATCAGAAGCAGATTCGGATCCATATCAAGATCATCCACATAGTCGGTAAGAAGACCGTCTGTCTGGCGGTTGAGCCAGTTTCTGAATTCCTCAACATACTTTTCATCTTCCGGATCTCCGCTGAAAACAGAAGCGAGATATTCCGTCGCGATCCTCTCTACCGTGTCATTCTTATATTCGAAATGATCACTCATCCAGATGGAATTGGCGAGCAGGCATTTCGAAGCGTCGTCATCTACATAATTTGCCAGGAACAGTGCTTTTGAAGTGGAGCGGAGCGTCTCGATATCCGACACACCAAGAAGATCAAGGATCTCCTGCCTCGTATTGCCGTCGGCCGCCTCGGCAACCATACACATGCACAGATACAGGCTCAGCGGGGAATATACGAAGTTCTTATCTTCTGCCTCCTCGGCAAAAGTACCCGTACTCTTCTCCAGGAATTTCTTAAATCCATCCGCGTATCCTTCCGGCTGATTCCTGAATTCTTCGCGGGATGCCCTCCACTTTTCATATTGTTCGCGATAAGCATCAGGATCATAATCATCACCTCGCAAAACGGGATAAACCGATTCCGGACATTTCGCCATCTCGGGATATACCGCTTCCGCTTTGACGGCTCTATTCTTCTTTTTATACAGCACCTTCGGAAGTGCGATAGCGACCACAAGGATCACAGCTGCCGCTGCAATACCGATCTCGATCCAGAATGCTTTTCTGCTCTTACCGGTCTTTTTATGCTTAACCGGCGCTGCACTTTCTTTCGCCTTCGGCATCTCAGGGATAAGTTCTTCATCGATCATACCGATCGCATCGAGTAATTTATCTTCGTTTTTCATTTCTCTGACCCTTCTTTCTTAAGGTATTCCTCCAGTTTCTTGCGGGTCCTCATAAGGAGCATCTTCACTGCGTCAGATGTCATCTCGTAGTGATCCGCAATATCGGAGACCGGCATCATGTACCAGTACCGGAAAAGGAAGATGTGCCGGTTCTTTTCCGGGAGAGAAAGAAGAAAATTGGAAAGCAGATCCTTAAGCGCGACAGTATCCTCGATCGAAGTGCTTTCACCGATACACTCGGAAAGCTCATCCAGACAGATCGCGATCTGTCCGCCACCGTGCTTCATGGACCGTTCTTTTCTATAGCGGTCGATCGCCAGATTTCTGGTGATTCTTCCGAAATAGACAGAAAGACGGTTCGGCTTATCCGGCGGCATGCTGTTCCAGGAACGGAGCCATGTGTCATTGACACACTCTTCGGTGTCTTCTTTGGAGTGAAGGATATTATGGGCAATCGCCCGGCAATAGGAGCCGTACTTATTCTGGCTCTCCTTTATTGCCTTCTCATCACGCTGAAAGTATAGTTCGATGATACTTTTGTCTTCCATGCACACGCTCCTGACTTCCCCTCTCAATTATATAGACGGAAAAGAGAGATGGGAAGTAACGCACTTTTTGATGGAAGAGAGATTTTTATCTGATGATTATTCTTCTCCGATCTTCAAATCCTGTTTTGGAGCATGAGAAACCTTGGAAAGAAGCACTACCGTCTCCACATGCGTGGTTCCCGGGAACATGTCGACCGGGCAGATCTTCTTGATACCGTATTTCACACCCTTCTCCTGCTGGAGCTGGAAGAAGCGCTGCAGGTCACGGGCAAGGGTTGCCGGATTGCAGGAAACGTAGATGATCCGTGTCGGACCAAGATTGAGAAGCTTTCGCAGAAGTGCTTCATCGCATCCCTTTCTCGGCGGATCGACGACGACTGCATCCGGCATCATGCTGCCGAAATCATAATCCTCCGCCTTGCCGAAGATGAACTCGGTATCATCGATAAAATTCGATCTTGCGTTGTTCCTTGCATCGATCACGGCAGACTCTACCGACTCGATTCCGATCAGGTGATGGCAGGCATCGGAACAGAAGATGCCGATACTTCCGGTGCCGCAATAAAGGTCGAGAAGAACTCTCGGCAGGAATCCGTCATAGCGCAGGTATTCCTTGATCTTGTTATAAAGCACGACCGCCTGCTTCGAGTTTACCTGGAAGAAGGAATCCGGTGAGATACGGAATACGCGGTTATCGAGGAACTCGCGGATCGTGGTCTCTCCCCAGATATTCGTCCATACGCCTTTGGGGTTCTTCCACTTGACCCCCTCCGGACGTTCCTCGGTCCAGATACTGATCAGGCGCATGCCATTCTTCCCCTGCTTTAAGGCTTCGTTGCAGTCTTCGACAAACTTCTCCGCATCGATCGTGACCTGCTTACTGATCACGAAGATGACCATCATCTCCTTCGACATGAGGCCGGTACGCACTACGACCTGGCGCAGTGCTTTTGCCGCATCAATACGGGAAAGGTCAGAAAAGAAGATCTGGGAGACCTTGCGTACGATCTCCGCGGCAGGGTCAGCAAGGAAGCACTTTTCGTGCTCGACGATCTTATGGCTGGATCTCTCATAAAGTCCGATATTTACGCATCTTTTTTCGCGGCTGTATTCAACGGGATACTGGATCTGGTTTCTGTAATAATACTGGTCCTTCGCGGGAACGATTGCCTCCATGCAGGCGCGGATCGCATCTTCGGGGAAGTGACCCATCCGGACGAGACAGTTTTTCACCATGCTCTCCTTCATCTGGAGCTGGCATTCATAGGATGCATGCAGGAGCTGGCAGCCGCCGCAGCGCGGAAACTCTGGACAGATCGGCTTTACGCGGCTCTTCGAGGGTGTGGCCGAAGCGGTCTTCACCCCGTAGGTCATGTTGTTCTTGCGTTCCGTGATCTTCACACGGGCTTTCTCACCGGGAAGCATATCAGGAACGAAGATCTTCATTCCGTCTTCCTTCGCGCCTTTTTCCTCGATGCGGACTACGCCCGCGCCTTCGTTCGAAACACCGACACACCTGCCGGTAAAAACTCTGCCGCTGTCAAAAATGCCCATCCCTAAAATCCTCTTTACTTTTATGTTCCTATTATAGCGCACTTGCCTTCTCTTTCCAATTATGCCGATTACTGGTATTATTAGTGTGGATTTTTATCGATCCCCTACAAAGGACCTGAAGAAGGTACGTTATGTCTGATAACCGCCCGCACGGCAACGCCTCACGTCGTCCGTCCGGAACAAATAACAACAATCAAAGAGCTCCGAGATCCGGATCTTCCCCGAAGAAGACTCCTGCTTCGGATGCAACACAGGCCCGCGAGCCCGCCCAGGCAGTTGCCGGTTCGGGATATTCCCGCGAGCAGATCTACGACCGTTCCAGAGCAAAGGCCGCAGCCGCAGCTGCCCAGAAGCGCAGCACAATCCCCTGCGCCCCGGAAGATTCCGCACTGGCGGACGAACTCCGTTCCCGCCTGAAGGGTAAGCCGACCCGCGCCGCGCATAACCGTCACTGGTATGTTGAGGTCCTCCAGGCATGCCTGACGATCTTAAAGACAGTCGTTATACTTCTGCTCTGCGTCAGCTTCCTTGTCGGCGGATTTGGCGGCGGCATGCTGATCGGCTACATCTCTACGACGACACCGCTGTCGATCTCGGATATCTCCATGACCGACTCGGTAGAGACTTCCTTCGTATATGACAGTAACGGAACGGTTATTGCCAAGCTGACAGGTAGTGAGAACGTTGACCGTGTCTATGTTCCCTACACCGATGTTAAGAACACTTATATCGACGAGGCCATCATGGCGATCGAGGACGAGCGTTTCCTCGAGCACTCCGGTATCGACGTACAGCGTATCGGAAGCGCCGTCCTGTCCGCACTGTTTAACGGCGGTACGGCTTCCCACGGTGGTTCCACGATCACTCAGCAGACCGTTAAGCTCATTACCGGTCAGGACCAGAGATCCACACAGAGAAAAGTTCAGGAATGGTTCTCTGCCATGACGCTCGAGCAGCAGCTGTCCAAGGATGAGATCATGCAGCTTTACATCAACCTCGCTCCGATGGGTAATAACTACGTCGGTATCGAGGCCGGCGCCCAGAATTATTTCGGTAAGCATGCAAAAGAACTGTCGCTCGCGGAGTGTGCTTTTCTCGCAGGACTTCCGAAGAGCCCTTCCTACTACAATCCACTCCGTGAATCCGGAAGAAGAAACGCGATGCGCCGTATGCGTATCGTTCTGACGAAGATGTACGAACTGGGCGACATCACGCAGGAAGAGTATGAAAACGCACTGAATACGGAGCTTGTATTTAAGACCAAGTCCACTTCCTCCGCGACATCTATCAACTCCTATTTCGTTGAGTACGCGGTCTCCGAGGTCATCTCCGATGTCCAGCACGAAAGAAACATCAGCCGTTCCCTCGCGGCAACGACTGTATATAACCGCGGCTACCATATCTACACCACCATGGAGGCCGATGTTCAGGCAGTCATGGATGAAGCATTTACGACACAGTCTCTCTTCCAGACGGATCCGGAATCCCTCGAGGATTACCCGGAGAAGCCACAGGGAGGCATGGTCATCATCAACGTCAAGACCGGCGCGATTGCCGCTATGCAGGGCGGATACGGCGAGAAGACCGTCAACCTCGGTACGAACCGTGCCGTGGATGCCAAGCGTCAGCCTGGTTCTTCCATTAAGCCGCTGATCGCCTATGGTCCGGCACTCGAGCTCCGATTGATCACACCGTCCATGATCTACGAAGATAAAGAATCCCACCTCGACCCGTCGAATCCGGACAAAGCCTGGCCGAAGAATTCCGACGGTAAGTTTAAGGGACCGATCACGATCCGTCAGGCGGTTGCTTCTTCAAGAAACACTGTCGCCGTAATGGTATGGAACGATGTCGGTGCCGAGATGGCGCTGTGGTTCTTAAACGAAGTCGGTATCGACCGACTGACTGAGCAATATCCTTCGACAGCTGTCGGCGGTTTTAATACCGGTATGTCTCCTCTGGAGATGGCTGCGGCATACACGACATTTGCGACCGGCGGTATCTACACCAAGCCTTACGCCTATACGAAGGTACTCGACAGTGACGGAAACGTCGTACTCGAGCACGTGCCCGATCAGCACCGTGTTTACCGTGAGGATACTTCTTTCCTGATGACCAGCATGCTGCAGGACGTAATCAAGTCCGGTACAGCGGCAGGTAAGGTTGATCCTATCGAGAACGAAAACGGAGAAAGCATCGCCGTTGCCGGTAAGACCGGTACCACGGATGATAACGTCGATAAGTGGTTCTGCGGATATACGCCGTATTATGCTGCAGCCGTCTGGTACGGTTATGACAATCGTCTGCGTACGACGGAGATCCCGAAGGGCGACAGAAATAACGCCCAGCTGATCTGGAACTTTGTCATGCAGAAGATCCACAAGAACCTGCCGGGAGCAGACTTCGTCATGCCGGACAACATCGTCAAGGCCACCGTCTGCAGATCTTCCGGTATGCTTGCCACAGATTACTGCAAGGATGCCGACTGCGATATCACCGATTACTTCATCGCAGACTCCTATCTTACCCCGCAGAAAGACTGTACTTTCCACGTTTCACCGACGCCTACACCGGAGCCGTCGCCTACACCGGACCCGAACATTCCTCTGTACGGCGGATAAGAAATCCGTTTCAGCAACCGAAGACTGTTTGAACTTGAAGAAAGTGGGAGGGGCATTTTGGAAGAACATGTATTTGCAGTCTGCGCATACAAAGAATCACCTTACCTTGAGGCCTGCATCTGTTCGTTAGAAAAACAGACTGTGAAATCTCCCATAATTGTCTGCACATCTACCCCTTGCGACTACATAAAAGATATTGCCGAACGACACGGGCTGCCGTATTTCGTTCGCGACGGGAAAAGCGATATACAGAATGACTGGAATTTTGCCTGCAGCAAAGCAGATGCCAGGTGGGTCACAGTTGCTCATCAGGATGATTTGTACAATGAGAAGTATGTCGAATCCATGCTGAAAAAGATCGATAAAAGACCTGATGCCATCATGGCATTTTCAGATTACCGTCCGATCCTCCACGGAAACATCTCCATGGACAGAAATTGCAGGATACGCCGCATTCTCCGTTTTCCTATGGCACTCCCTCTTTTATCAAGGATACGTTTTTTCAAAAAGCGTATGCTGTCTTTGGGAAACTGTATCTGCTGCCCTTCGGTAATCTATAACAAGACCCGGATCTCAGGTGATATATTTACATCCGAGCTGAAGTATTCGCTCGACTGGGATACTTTTCTGAAGTTTGCGCGTCAGAAAGGCGGTTTTGTATATGTCAGAAAACCGCTCACCTATTACCGGATCCATCCGGAAGCGACAAGTATGACCTTCATCAACAATCAGAAACGCGTAGACGAAGACATAACCATGTTCCGAAAGTTCTGGCCCATGTGGATCGTCCGTGTCATCATGCATTTTTATGTGAAAGCATATCAGACCTACAGCGATTAAAGGAGAATGGTATGAATCAGAGGATAGCTTCCAGCGATTTTGGATTTATAAAATGTGAGATCAAAGCACGGTTTCTCAGGAAGAAGGTTGTGAAAAAATATGAGTCCTCCACAGATCCCGAACTTCGAGAAATAGCGGATTATCTAAAGAAGAATCCGATGACGGTCTTTCCGTATGAATTTACGAAAGAGTATCGTATGGAAGATTACCAGGTTGAAAAAGACCCGGCTGCCGGTTTGTTCTATTACATTCTTGACGGCAAACGGATCTATCTGCGTCAGGGATACAAATCAAAATACCGTGCTGCACGATACATGAAAAACCTTCTGATGGAGCAGGATCCGCGATCGCCACACTGCTATACGGACAGTTCTTTTAAACCTGACGAAGACAGCATCATTCTGGATGTCGGCGGCGCTGAGGGGCTCTTCTCTTTTCTCTTTATCGACAAGATAAAACACGCGTATATTTTCGAATGCGACTCCCGCTGGATAGAAGCTCTGAAAGTCACATTTAAAGATCATTTGGATAAGATTACTATTGTTGAAAAGTATGTCACAAACTTTTCCGATGATAAACATATCACTCTGGATCAGTTTATTGCCGACTATCATCTTGAACAGGAGAAAGTATTTATTAAAGCTGATGCCGAGGGAGATGAAGTCAACATTATGAATGGCGCTTCTAAACTTCTTTCCCGAAAGGATGATCTGAAGATCGCCCTCTGCACATATCATCTTCAGGATCATGAAAAGACACTTCGTGATATGTTCTCGTCATACAATGTTTCCTGCACCAGGGGATATATGCTCTATTACTATGATTATGATTTTGCTGATCCATATGTCAGACGGGGTGTGATCCGCATCTCCGGTTAGGATTCAGCGGGAACGTCTGCCTGCTCCGGATCTTTCTTCACGCGCTTTGTTTTTCTCTCGAAAAGAACACACACTGTACATACAGCCGCAAATATAAGGATATCTACGGCAAAATTCAGAAGGAACTCCTCCTTATACGTGATCTTGATCTGATGTTCACCTTCCGGGACAGTGATCCGCATGCCGGTACCATCTTCAAGAACATGTATATCCGTCTCTTCTCCATCGACCGTAGCAATCATCTTATCGGAATAGTTGTAGTGAATGTCGACATTTCCACCCTGCCATGCGGCATCTGTTGAGAATCGGATATAGTTCCCGTAGATTTTGCAGAAGAAATCCTGATCATTACCGGACACGACTGCCGGAGCTTCCTTATCGTAGTAGAAGTCCCTGTCCTTTGAACTGTAACGGATCTCACATCCGTTCTCACTCAGCATATTTCTAACCTTCGGCAGGAACGCCTGCTCTTCTCTGTTAAGGTATCGCTCATCCCCGTGATATACCACATACCAGCGGACACCACAGGAACGGAATACATCAATAGAGGATTCTGTCATGTGTTCAATAATACCGCCATAAGAGAACTGCAGCGTCGGATCCCTGCCGGAGACGCCTGTCGGAACGATCGAATCATATCCGAGATAACTGTCCATATCATAGATCGTAGCCAGGTTATATGCCATGGAACTGTTATGATCAAACGGAGTAGAGTCGCCCAGCGTCAGGAATACACTGACATACCGGTCGTTGCCGATTACGTCGACTCCATCTTCTTCGAACGGGATCGCTGCACTGTTATTCAGACCCCGTAATTGCGGCGGGAACAAATAGTAAAGTCCGGCAAAGTTCAGAATATTGACGGAGATGACCGCACAAGCCAGTATTCTCTTTCTGGTTTCCGAAGGCTTCTCCTTAATCGTATGTTTCACGAAGACATCAAACAGTACCGCTGCCGCCATGATGATAAAGATCAGCGAGTACTCGACTGCTTTCATCGGCCAACGGAACTGATTGATTATCGGAATATAGCTGACAAGTTTCAGAAACAGACTCGAACATGCATAAAGCAATGAGAGAACCAGCGGAGGAAGTATCGCCAGAAGGACTTTTTTCGTTCTCTCGTCCTCCTGCTTTTTCGGTTTCTTGAAAAGAATAACACTTCCCGCTGCCAGGGCTGCGGTCAGCACATATCCGAAATGACCGGCATGGAATTCAAACACATCAAAAATGTGAGTTGCCCCACCCTCAGACATAAAGGGAAATAAAATAGCAACCAGAAGACCGCCGAAGAATTCTTTTCCGTCTTCAAGGTCCTTAAAGGAGTAGCTTCCCGCCCGGTTGGCGGATTCGGATATCTCCTTATACATCGGAACAAGGAGCGGCAGGCAGAGAAACAGAACAGCGATACCGCTAAGTGCATATAATTTGAAAATCTTCCCGAATGATTTCTTATTTACGATCATCGAATAGGAGAACGTGAAGATTAAGTCAGCCATGATTGCATAAGTAAAAAACTGCGGCTGTCCGGCACAATAGAAGAATAACGTCTTCCACACAGTTGCGGCAATAAACGTCTTAAAACACGGTTTCTCAACAAGGTTCAAGCTGGAAAGCAGAAGAAACGGGAGAAACCCGGCTGAGATGATGACAACCAACCACGCTCTTCCCAGATACACTGTAAAACTGTTCAGTCCCCATGCAACAGCTCCCAGATACGAAGCCAGTTTGGAGCATTTGATTTTCCTGAGAAGCAGGAACATACCGATCGCGCCCATTGTCAGATGGAGAATAGAAACAAACTCGATCACTCCATAGCGGTGACCCAGGAGCAGATAACTTAATCCATATGAGATATACGTGAGGATATTGAAGCTGCCGGTCTGTCCGTGAGAAAGAAACGGAATGCCCATGAACTGATGGAAGTTATAAGTCGCAAACTCCCCGTGCAGTGCCGATTTCACCGCATGATCATAAACAGCGATATATGAATCCAGATTATCGTCGCAGGTAAAGTAATAAGGATGAACCAGTTCAAGAACTCCGAGAAAAAGAATCATCGTAGCAATCGTCAGGATCAACCACTTCCATGGACAACTCTTTTTTCCGTCTGTCAACACGCTGCCTCCTATATTTGAAATCAAGCTAAGCAATTACTATAATATCATTATAAGGCTAGTATTTCATCTTTGAGGTTTATATGGGTGATCCTGTTTTATATATTGTAATCCCCTGCTATAACGAGGAACAAGTTCTCCCTGTTACTGCTCCCATGTTCAAATCACAGCTTGAATCCATGATCAGCGACAAACTGATCTCAGAAAAAAGCCGGATCATGTTTGTCAATGACGGGAGCAAGGATAATACCTGGAATCTGATTCAGTCCTTCTCGCAGGAAAGCGAGTATTTCTGTGGCGTAAGCCTAAGCAGAAACAGAGGACATCAGAACGCACTTCTGGGTGGTCTTATGACCGCTAAGGATCTTTGCGATATTACGATTTCCATCGACTGTGATGGTCAGGATGATATTTCCGTTATGACCGAAATGGTGAAACAGTATCACGACGGATGCGAAATCGTCTACGGCGTGCGCAGCAAACGGGACACAGATACTTTCATGAAGAAATTCACCGCACAGTCATACTACAAACTGCTTAGGGCTATGGGCGTAGAAGTTGTATATAACCATGCCGACTATCGCCTGGTCTCTTCCCGTGTTCTTGACGAATTCAGCAATTATAAAGAGGTCAATCTCTTTCTTCGCGGCATGTTCCCGCTTGTCGGATTCAAGAGCACATCCGTTTACTACGAACGGCACAACAGACTGGCCGGAAAAAGCCACTATCCATTCTCCAAGAGCATGGCGCTGGCATTTGACGGTATAACCAGTCTTTCCACAAAGCCGATCCGGATCATAACCGGATTCGGACTCTTTGTTTCACTCCTCAGTTTCTTCATGATCATTTATATCTTCATCGGTTATTTTCTTGGTAACACCACTCCGGGATGGGCCAGTACTGTTTCCGCGATCGGATTTTTCAGCGGAGTCCAGCTTATCAGTCTGGGAGTGATAGGCGAATATGTCGGAAAGATCTATCTGGAATCCAAAGCCCGTCCAAGATACATCATAAGTGAAAAAACGAACAACATGGGAAAGTCCGACGAAAAAACTGACGAAGCAAACTGACCTGAGAGGAGAGACGTCCTTTGAATATTATTGTAACCGGCGGAGCAGGATTTATTGGATCAAACTTCATCTTCCACATGCTGTCTTCTCATCCTGAGTACAGGATCATTTGTCTGGACAAGCTTACATATGCCGGTAATCTGTCAACGCTGAAAGACATAATGGATAATCCCCGTTTCCGCTTTGTAAAGCTGGATATCTGTGACCGCGAAGGAGTATATAGATTATTCCGGGAAGAAAATCCCGATATCGTGGTTAACTTCGCTGCAGAATCCCATGTGGACAGATCTATCGTAGATCCATCTGTCTTTCTTCAGACGAACGTAGTAGGGACCGGCGTTCTCATGGATGCCTGCAGGGAATTTGGCAATATCAGATATCATCAGGTAAGCACTGACGAGGTATATGGAGATCTGCCGCTGGACCGGCCTGATTTATTCTTTACAGAAGAGACCCCACTTCATACATCTTCTCCGTATTCCGCTTCCAAGGCAGGTGCGGATCTGCTTGTACTTGCCTATCACAGGACTTTCGGTCTGCCTGTGACGATAAGCCGCTGTTCTAACAACTACGGGCCTTATCACTTCCCGGAAAAACTGATTCCGCTGATGATCGCCAACTGTCTGAACAACAAGCCTCTTCCCGTCTACGGAAAAGGACTGAATGTTCGTGACTGGCTCTATGTGGAAGATCATTGCCGTGCCATCGATCTTATCATTCACAAAGGAAAGATCGGCGAAGTGTATAACGTCGGCGGCCATAATGAAATGCGTAACATCGATATCGTTAAGATGATCTGCAAAGAACTCGGCCGGCCGGAAAGCCTGATCACCTATGTCGAGGATAGAAAAGGTCACGATATGCGCTATGCGATCGATCCGACCAAAATACATCAGGAACTCGGCTGGCTCCCGGAAACAAAGTTTGCAGATGGAATCAAAAAGACGATCAGCTGGTATCTTGAACATCGCGACTGGTGGGAAGAAATCATCTCTGGAGAATACCGTGATTACTATTCCAGAATGTACGAAAATCGATAAGTTGGAGATGCATAAAATGAAACTGCTGGTCACCGGTGTTGCCGGACAATTAGGTTATGATGTTGTAAACGAAGCACTAAAACGCGGCTTCGAAGTCATCGGGTCAGATATCGCCGACAGACCGGAAAACTCAGCTCCTGCTTCCGGATATATACAGATGGATATCACGGACAAAGACCAGGTCCTGAACATCGTAACTTGCGAACGTCCCGATGTGATCGTTCACTGTGCAGCATGGACTGCTGTGGACGCAGCAGAAGAGGAAGAAAACCACGAGAAAGTAGATGCCATCAATCACCTTGGGACAAAGTTCATTGCAGAAGCTGCCAGCTCTATAGATGCAAAAATGCTTTATATCAGTACGGACTATGTTTTTGACGGACAGGGAGACGCTCCCTGGAAGCCGGATGATAAAAACTACGCTCCCCTGAATGTCTATGGAGCCTCCAAACTTGCCGGAGAACTGGCTGTGGCAGAAACGTTAGAAAAGTACTTTATCGTACGTATTGCATGGGTGTTCGGAAAGAACGGCAGAAACTTTATCAAGACAATGCTCAATGTGGGAAAAACACACGATACGGTCCGGGTAGTAAACGACCAGATCGGAACTCCGACATATACCTTTGATCTTGCAAGGCTGCTCGTTGACATGACGGAATCGGAAAAATACGGATACTATCACGCGACCAATGAAGGCGGCTACATCAGCTGGTTTGATTTCACGAAAGAAATCTATAATCAGGCCGGAATATCTACCAAGGTCCTTCCTGTTTCTTCACAGGAATACAGGCTGAGCAAAGCCGCAAGGCCGTTTAATTCGCGATTGGACAAGAGCAAGCTTGAAGAGCAGGGTTTTACTCCTCTTCCGGACTGGAAAGACGCACTTCACAGATACCTCATCGAAATCGATGCAATATAGAAATCACCGAAAGGAAGAACAGGGTTATGGGCCAAATCAATGTAGATTACAATGTGGGCGGAATAAAAGGACTGTGTGTGATACAGCCCGCTATCCATGGAGATAGCCGTGGCTACTTCATGGAAACATATAACGAACAGGACATGCGGGAAGCTTATCTGGATTTCCATTTCGTTCAGGACAATCAGTCATGTTCTTCCAAAGGAGTGCTTCGTGGGCTTCATTTTCAGAAGCAGTATCCTCAGACTAAGCTGGTTCGTGTCATTCGCGGTTCAGTTTATGATGTTGCGGTCGATCTCCGCAAGGGATCTCCGACGTACGGCAAGTACTATGGTGTGATTTTGAGTGAAGAAAACAAAAAGCAATTCCTGATTCCGCGCGGTTTCGCTCATGGATTTCTTGTCCTGTCGGGCATCGCGGAGTTCTGCTATAAGTGCGATGATTTCTATCACCCGGATGATGAAGGCGGAATCGCATGGAACGATCCGAAGATCGGGATAGGGTGGCCGGACATTGTTGGAGACTATCCGGGAAATGCTTCTGCATCAGGCTACACCCTTTCTGATGGAACACCATTGACTCTAAGTGAGAAAGATCAGGCATGGGGCGGATTTGATCACTTTTCCAGATTCTGAGGAGGGTAAAAATGAAAGGTATTATTCTTGCCGGAGGAAGCGGAACACGTCTTTTTCCGTTAACCAAAGTTACAAGTAAGCAGTTGCTTCCTATCTATGATAAACCGATGATCTATTATCCGCTCTCGACGCTTATGCTTGCCGGGATACGCGATATCCTGATCATCAGTACACCTAACGATACCCCTCGCTTTGAGGCACTTCTCGGGGATGGCAGCCAGTTCGGCATTACTCTTTCCTACTGTGTTCAGCCGTCTCCGGATGGTCTGGCGCAGGCATTTATCCTTGGAGAACAATTTCTGGACGGCAAGGCCGGCGCAATGATACTTGGTGACAACATCTTCTATGGAAACGGCTTCAGAAGAATTCTCGAATCTGCTGTCACAAACGCGGAAGTAAACGGCAGGGCAACCGTTTTCGGATACTATGTACCGGATCCGGAGCGTTTTGGCGTCGTGGATTTTGACAAATCCGGCAAGGTCATCAGCATTGAAGAAAAACCAAAGGAACCAAAATCAAATTATGCGGTAACGGGACTGTATTTCTATCCTGCCGGAGTTGCAGATCTTGCAAAACAGATTATGCCATCCGCCAGAAATGAACTCGAGATCACTACTCTGAATCAAATGTATCTTCAGAATGATCTCCTGGATGTGCAGTTGCTTGGGCGCGGATTCGCATGGCTGGACACGGGAACCGCAGACAGTCTTCTTGAGGCAGCAAATTTCGTGGAAACGATTCAAAGGCGTCAGGGAATCGTTATCTCTGCACCGGAAGAGATTGCATTCATTCACGGATTCATTGATCAGGCAAAGCTTCTGGAAAGTGCTGACTCATTTGGGAACTCGCCATATGGAGAACATCTCCGGGCAGTTGCTGCCGGCAAGATACGTTATTGATCCTGCTCTTGGGGTTCTTCTTTAGGTTTACGGAAAGCCCAGTACTTACTGAGGATAAAGTTCAGCGGAACGTTAATGACCAGATTGATCAGAGGAGCAATGACTTTGTTGATCCCCAGTCGGGCTACCCAGATATAAAGAAGAATATTTGCCAGGATAACTCCTGTGAAGACATACGTCAGATAGGTTTTCAGAAGGCTTTTCAGAACAGCCTTCTTCTCTTTCGGGCCATGGAAAACCAGCTTGTTATTCAGCGCAAATGACCACAATACACTGAGCAGAAAACTCATTACATTCGCAGCATAGTAATCCCAGGAAAGATCGTAAGGATGCAGGACCCAAAGCACCAGAAGATAAATAATATAGCTCAGCAGAGTATTGCTCAGTCCCACAAGACCGAACTTTATAAACTGATACAACGTGTCCCTTTTCCCATCTGATTGACCGGTCTGGAACTTGCTGATCACAGCGTCCTTGAAAGATTTCCGTTTACCCTCGTCCATATTCCAAATGATACCACATCCTAACCGAATGAGAAAAACTGATTAAATCAAACCCCGGATCATCATGGTCCGGGGTTTTTGAGTCAGTCACTTTTATCTTGTGTAATCCGATTAGAACTTAACGTTAACTTCGTGAACTGCACCATCGCTGAAGATCGGAACCCGTGCGCCCTCGATCGGAGAACCGTCTACGCTGATGGAAACGCCCTCCTTGGTTCTCTTAAAGCCCTGCGGCTTATCTACCGTAATGTGGTAGAGTGCTTTTCCAGAAGAAACCATAATATCTTCAGAGGTATCATCCGGACGCAGGATCGGCTCAACGATCAGCGCATCGCTGGTAAAGTCAACACCGAAGCTGTTAAAGAGGCAAAGCAGGAGCCATGTCGATGTACCGGACAGCGTCGGTCCGATATTCTCGCCGGTCTCACTGTTATTGTACTGTGTGCAGAGTCTCGGGTTACCGCAGACAGTGAACGGAGACTTGAGTGTTCTGTATGGCAGGATGCAGTCGATGACCCAGAAAGCGGTCTTTGCCAGACGCTCTGCCAGCGCCTTGTCGTCAACGCTCTTTGCTGCTTTCAGCATCGCAGCTGCGGCCATCATGTTCGCATGCTTGAAGATTCCGCCGTTCTCACGGTCACCCTGATAATAGAGCGCCACGTCGATCTTCGGCGCGATCTGCGGGTAATCCACGCCTGTGCAGAGACGGAATCCGAATGGTGTTCTCAGATTCTTGTCGAGACTGTCGAGCATTGTAGAGATCTGCTCTTCCGAAGCACAGTCTGCCAGGACCGCCCAGCTGAAAGAATTCAGGAAGTATGTGCCGACCTTGCCCTCTTCGATCACGAGACCATCGCCCTGTGCACCGAGGTAAGAGAGCTCCGGCTTATCTTTTCTGTTAAAGAGAACACGTGCGAAGTAATCGCCCTTCCATGCATACTCGTTAATGCGGCTCTTAAGGTCTTTGGAAACGCTCTCAAGGTAAGAACCGTATTCTGCATCACCGCAGGTCTTAAACATGCCGATAGCGGCATCTACGGCTACCTTAAGGAGACATCCGTTCATGACGGACTCGGAATACTCGGATTCGTATGCGGCTTCGCCGTACTTCTTACCGCTGGCCTTGAGCTGCTCGTAATAGTTCTCGATCTTTGCCGGGCCGCTTACGCAGTCCGGATCCACACGCAGACAATCGTTCCAGTCGGCTCTGTCGATGAGCGGGATGCCGTGAGCACCTACGGAGATCTTGTAAGAGTATGTGAATACAGCCTTGATCGTCTCAAGGATGGATCTCTTCTCACCTTCTTCACCGGCGATCGGAAGCTCTTCCTTCAGGAAATCATAGTCAGCAGTCAGGCTGATGTAGCGGTCGAGTGCCTGCAGAAGCCACAGTGCGTCGTCAGACCACCAGCCCGGTTCCTTGCCCTTCCAGTAGAAGTTATGGTTGGCATAACCGTCTTTATAGATGTTGGAGATCCACTCGCGAAGGAGCTTCTTAACAAACTCGATCTCGCCCATACCTGCGAAGTAGTACATGGAAGCGAAGATGTCCTGGATCTCACGGAAGCCGATCTCACGGTAACCCTTCTGGGTCCAGTCCAGAGAACGGGAGACAAACGTCTGATAGAATACCTGGAACGGCAGGTTGTTGTTTACATAAGCTTCGAAGTCCTTATCCGCATGCTTGATCTGCATGTAGGAAGCATATTTCTTCGTAAAGGAGATGACCTTCTCGAGGCGGGCCGGAAGCGCGCTTGCATCTGCAAAACGCTCGATCAAGGCTTCGAGTTCTTCCTTCATGGTGATGTCTTCTTTGTAGTCCGGATTAACGCAGTCGGAAGAAAGACAAGTGAAGTTATCGACCTGAACCTTCGCGCCGGATGCGATCGTAAACGGAGCAGATACGGCAAAGAAGCCCGGGCCCTTACGGGAATGAGCATTGGAAAGGATCGCTGCATACTGCGGTTTCTCAAGTGTGCCTGCGCCGACGAAATCTGCGTAGCGTGCGCAGAACTGATCCGGGAAGATAGTCTTGCCGTCAGCATGGACCATCAGGGTATTATAGCGGATATTACCCTTTGTCCACTTCGGATTCGGGTTAAAGGAGATCGCGCGGATCTCATCGTTATCGCCGTAGAATACTTCGGACTGGGCAACAACAGTACTGAAGATAACGTCTTCACGAAGCGCGTGTACTTCCTGTGTGCCGAACATGCCGGTATATACGATACGGAGATCTCTGGATGCACCGCTGTTTTCGATCTCGATCAGCTGTGCCTCTGTCGCTACCGGAAGTCCGTCTTCCTGCGGCAGGATAAAGATCGTACGGCGGACCTTAAGTCCGTCCTTAAGTGTGTACTCGATCACGGTTCTGTTCTGTGCGTGACGGCAGACTGCCTTCTCGACGGAATCCTGCTTCGCGGATCCGGAATAGAAGATCACGTTGCCGTTCTCAACAAGATAGAACTGACGGTTCGCCGGGAAGCCGTTCTGCTCAGGCAGATAGTCCCAGCGTGTCGCGAGTACCTGTGTGTCTGCGTGGGAGCGGAAGCTGCCGCCGCCGACACGGTCAATAGCACTCTTCGGAGTACTCTGAAGCGGATGATCAAATCCGATACGGTTACCGATCAGCAGGTTCGTATAGTAATGCGGACCCGGTGCCGGAGATGCAAGATCACAGATCAGTTCGCCGCTCTCATCGAGCTTACCGCCCCATTCGGCCGCATATTCGATGACAGGTGCCGCTTCGGAAAGAAGCTTCTTTCCCTCGTCAGATCCGGAAATCTCTTCAACATTTCCGTCCTTTTCGAGGAACGCGCCATAGTTTCCCTGTGTCTTCTTGATCAGTACGGATTTTTTCGCAGCGGCAAAAGCACTGATGCTTCCGCAGATATCTTCATCTGCCAGAAGTGCGGCGCAAACCGGTGCCGGAAAAGGAAGTCCCGCGACTCCGAAAACCACTCCCCCATTGAGTGTTGAAATATACTGAGCACTGACCGGACCCTGCCCGACCGTCTCTCCGAATCTGTTTCGAAGCACCTGATCTGCAGGTGCGATCACTGATCTTGCTCTTTCACTCTTCATCGTATTGGAACCTCCTGAAAATGAAATAAGACCGGATGATCTTTTAAAAGATGCGTCCGATCCCCTTTCGTCGCCTGATTGTGTAATAGACAGTTCGCCGGTACCTGCCCGATACCTCCCCGTCCAGATTCACGGAAGCTCCCACCCCAAAAGGTCTTTCGCGAATATGTCCACAATCGAGGCCAACGATCTCTCCGATGCCTGTCATATATTCCGGAAGCCGCACATAAAAGCAAATCTTCCCGTTTTCTGTCTCCTCAAACAGAAGGTCTGATTTACTTCTCCCACATGAGCCCACATGCGGGAAACCGCGGCACCATACATATATGGCTGAGCGGACGGAATCACCTTGCCTGTTGTCCTGTATGACCAGTCACCGCAGACACGATGAGGGATGCCGAGTTCATCGGCTATGTCCTACGATTTCCCACAGCAGCGGAGTTTCCCGTCCCCGCTGCCGCGGAAGAATACGTCTGACTCGAAATTAATCAGTAACTATCAGCCCATTACGACTTCGACGTTATGAACGCCGCCGTCGAATACCGGAAGAATGTTGCCTTCAATTGCGCTTCCGTCAACCGTTACGCTCTTGATGCCCTTGCAGACATGATCCGGATTCTTGATCGTTACTTTGTACTCTGCACCACGATACTTTCTTGTAATCGTGAAGCCATCCCATGCAGACGGGATCGACGGATCGATCTTCAGGCCGTCAAAGTCAGGCTGTACACCGAGAATGTACTGCGAGATTGCGACCATGTTCCAGGCAGCTGTACCAGTGAGCCAGGAGTTCTTGCCCTGACCGAAGTTCTTGCCTGTTCTGCCGATATCGGAACCGGCATCCTTACCGCCGATCATCTGACCGTATACGTAAGGCTCTGTCTTATGGATGTCGGATGTCTCTTCTGTGAATGCAGGAGCGATCTCCGAATAGTACTTGAATGCCTGATCGCCTTCGCCGGCATAAGCAGCCGCGCAGATGATCCATGCGTTGTTGTGTGTGAAGATACCTGCGTTCTCCTTATATCCGCCCGGATATGTGGAGATCTCACCATACTGGATGTAGTACTTCGTGAATGCAGGATTGTTGAGGACCAGACCGAACTCAGTGTTAAGTCTCTCGTCGATCGCAGCGAGGGTCTTCTTATCAGCGCCCTGCTCCTTGCCGACATCGGACATGATCGCAAAGCCCTGTGGCTCGATGAAGATCTGTCCTTCTTCGCATTCCTTGGAACCCATCTTCTCGCCGTTCGCGTCGTAAGCTCTGAGGAACCAGTCACCGTCCCATGCAGACTCCATGATGTTCTTCTTCATCTTATCGATCTCAGCCTGAGCTGCAGCAGCCTCATCGTCCTTACCGAGGTGCTTGAGGATCGCAACATAGTTCGGACCTGTGTAGGTGAACAGTGTAGCAACCATTACGGACTCGGCAACCTTGGAGTAGCCGCCCTCTGCCTTGAACTTCGGGTTGGTGTATGTCTGGAAGGACTCACCCGGTGTGTCGGAGTAGCAGGAGAGGTTGATGCAGTCGTTCCAGTCTGCACGCATTGCCAGCGGGAGACCGTGAGGACCGAGGTTGTTTACGATGTGGTAGAAGGAAACCTTCAGGTGCTCGAGCATGGTCTGTGCGACACTCATGTCGTTGTCGTAAGGAACCATCTCGTCAAGGATAGACCAGTCACCGGTCTCCTTGATGTAAGCGGAAACGGAAAGGATCAGCCAGAGCGGGTCATCGGAGAAGTCACCGCCGATATCCGCATTACCCTTCTTGGTAAGCGGCTGGTACTGGTGATAGCATCCGCCGTCCGGGAACTGTGTGGAAGCGATGTCGATGATACGCTCCTTCGCACGGTCCGGGATCTGATGAACGAATCCGAGGATATCCTGGTTGGAATCTCTAAAGCCCATGCCACGGCCGATACCGGACTCGAAGTAGGATGCGGAACGGGAAAGGTTAAAGGTAACCA
>CAMYWO010000024.1:0-28669 GCA_947302815.1 uncultured Clostridia bacterium
AAGGCAGTTATCTCCATGATGAGCGAAGGTGTTTTCGGAAAGTCCGGAAGTACGGTCGTTATTGAGGAGTGCATGGTCGGACCGGAGATGACGCTCCTGGCGTTTGCTGACGGAAAGACTGTTATCCCTATGATCACATCCCGCGACCACAAGCGCGCATATGACCATGACGAAGGCCTCAACACCGGCGGCATGGGCGCGGTTACACCGGGTGCGGATCTGACGGCGGAAGATGAGAAGAAGATCTACGATACGATCGTCGAGCCGACGATCAAGGCGCTGGCTGCAGAAGGCCGCCCGTTCAAAGGCGTTATTTACTTCGGCCTGATGCTGACAAAAGAAGGCGCGAAGGTTGTCGAGTACAATGCCCGCTTCGGTGATCCGGAGTGCCAGGCGATCCTGCCGCGTATGGAAAATGACCTCATGGAACTCGTGGATGCCTGCATCGACGGCACTCTCGATCAGGTCGACCTGAAGTGGAAGCCGGGCTGCTCCTGCGTCGTTGTTATGGCGTCTGGCGGTTATCCGGAAAAGTACGATAAGGGCTATGAGATCACGGGTATCGCGGATTGCGGACATCTCGTATTCCAGGCAGGCACAGCTCTTAAGGACGGAAAACTCGTGACTTCCGGCGGCCGCGTGCTCTGTGTATATGCAGACGGCGCGACGATGGATGAGGCGATTGATTCCGCATACGAGGGAGTCAAGAAGATCTCCTTCGAAAAAGCGCACTACAGAACAGATATCGGAAGAACACTGGGCTGAGTGCTTTTGGATAAAAATTTCGACGGAAGGAGAAAGAAGACTTGAAGATCGGTATTTACGGCGGGGCGTTTGACCCGTTTCACAACGGACACCTGTCCATGATCCGCGGGGTGATTGCGAGTAAGAAGGTTGACCGCGTGATCGTGATTCCGACGGGGATGCCGTGTTTTAAGCCGGCGCGTAAGGTCACTCTTTCTCCTTATCGTTTCTATATGGTCAAGGCGGCGCTGAAGGACGAGCCGAAGTGCGAAGTGTGCGACATCGAGCAGGTGTTCGGGAAGCCGAGTTATACAGTCGAGACGCTCAGGAACCTTCGTAAGCAGAATGTCGTGTCCGATAAGGACGAGCTTTTCCTGATGTGCGGATCGGATATCCTCTTTGAGTTTGAGTCGTGGTACCAGCCGGAAGAGATCCTGAAACAGGCGTCTCTGCTTTGCGCGCTGCGTCCCGGCATCGATGAGGGACAGGCGCGAAATGAAGCATCCCATCTGGAGGAGAAGTTCGGCACGAAGATCCGTTTCTTTAAGATTGACGGCGTGGAAGTCGCATCGAGCAAGATCCGCAGAGAGAATGATTTTGACGATGTTTCGGATGTCGTGAAGACCTTCATTAAGGATCACGACCTGTACTCCGAGGATTCGCCGCTGATGAACGTTTCCGATGAGATGTATAAGACCCTGATGCAGCACTGCTTCACGCTTTTCCATGAGATGAGCGGAAAGAGGCTGCTGCACAGTATGAATGTGTGTGTGACCGCGACGCGTTTTGCGATAAGATTTGGCGCGGATCCGGATAAGTGTGCGCTGGCGGGACTTCTGCATGACTGTGCCAAGGAACTTCCCGAGAAGGAACAGATCGATCTGGCGGCGAAGATCATTCACGGATATATCCCGGGAAAGCAGATCCTGCATTCACCGGCGGGTGCGGTCTATGCGCGTGAGCATTACGGTGTCGAGGATCAGGAAGTGCTCGATGCGATCCAGTATCACACGATCGGACGTGAGGTGATGACAATCACGGATAAGATCGTTTATCTGGCGGATAAGATCGAGCCGGCGCGTCACTTCGATGATCTTTCGGAGATCCGAAGACTGGCGGAGGATGACCTTGACGGCGCCCTGATCGAGTGCTACTGCGCAATCCGTGAGAGCTTCGCGGAGAAGGGGCAGGAGATCCACGAGGATACGAAGAAATCGCTGGCATATCTTCTGGCGCAGCGGGAGAAGTAAGCGCGGGACGAAAGAATCCGTTCACAGAATGTATACTTAAAAGTGCTTTTCGCGAAGAGAAATATATGTGTATAATGAAGTTAGATTAACGACCTGGGAGGGTGTAGATGGAAATCAAAGAATTAGCTGATAAGATCGTTGAGATTCTGGAGAACAAGAAGGGCGTGGATATCGAACTGATTCCGGTTGCCGAGAAGACCGTGCTGGCGGACTACTTTGTTATCTGCTCCGGTACATCTTCCACACATATCAAGGCGCTGGCGGACGAAGTCGAGTATATGCTCAAGCGCGACTATGACGTGACGCCGGACCACATCGAGGGAAGAGAGTCGGCAAGATGGATCCTTCTCGACTATAAGGATGTTGTCGTTCACGTATTCCATCCGGAAGAGAGACAGAACTACAGCCTTGAGAAGCTCTGGGAGATGAAGAAGACCGAGGGCTGATGCATCGCTGGAGCGGGCGCAGGGCTCGAATGTGTTCGGTCTGCCGGATGGCGGGACGAGGCGGAAATAGACAAGAAGAAAAGCCGGGGAGCAGGAGCTCTCCGGCTTTTGTGTGTTAACTGAAAGTGTGTGCAGTACTCGGGGGCGGAGCGGGGCTTTACGTGTTGACGATGTTTCTGACCCAGATGCCGCTTCGGACCATGAAGTAACCGATCAGGGACTTGAAGAACTCGAGCGAGCGGATGATGGCGACCATCCAGGTGACGCTCAGGGTCGTGTAGCGGCTTAGAATGTAGGCGGTAACAACGACGATGACCCAGGTGTAGACAGCGTCGAAGATGACCGTGATGAATGCGTTGCCGCCGGCTCTGATGATAAAGTAGGACGCATGCGAGTACGCGCAGAAGGGCATCGTCACACCGGCGATCATGATGAATCCCGTAGCCAAGTGGCGGATGTAGTCCGTCGTGGAGTAAAGAAGCGGGAAGAACGGCGCGATACCGACCATGATAACGCCGAAGATCAGACCGCAGAGAACGGTGAAGCGGCGCATCTTGTAAGCCTTGGACTTCGCGTCTTTGAGGTCGCCGCTGCCGAGGATGTGGCCGATGACGATACCTACGGCTTCACCCATCGCAATGAAGGATACACCCATGAGGTTCCAGATGGTGGACTCGATATTGATCGCGGCGACGGCGTCGAGGCTTCGGTAGGAATAGCACTGGTTGATCATGGTCATACCGAGTGCCCAGAGAGTCTCGTTACCCATGAGGGGCAGTGCTTTTATAAAGAACTTACGGGCAAGGTCGGAAGGCACCTTGAAACTGGAAAAGGCGCCCTTGATGAAGGGGAACTTGTCCGCGTTTTTGCCGGTGTAGATGATCAGGATGCCGAGCTCGACGAAACGGGAGATGACGGTCGCGATGGCGGCGCCGACGGCGCCGAGAGCGGGGAGACCGAGCATACCGTAGATCAGGAGTGCGTTGCCGATGAGGTTGACGACGATCGCGCAAAGAGATGCGAGCATCGGAACCTTGGTTTTGCCTAAGTCCTTGAGAGTGCCGGCGTATGCCTGGGTCAGGCCGATCGGGATCAGGCCGATGAGCATGACCTTGATGTAGTCGACGCCGATGTCCAGGATCTCCGCTGCGTCCGCGGGATTGCCTTCGCCGTGCAGGAAGAGCTCGACGAGGAATGGTGCGGCGAGTGCGAAAACGAGGATGCTCAGCGCGGAAAGGATCGTGTTGAGGATGATCTTGAAGCGGAAGGAATAGCGGATACCCTCCGTGTCGCCTTTGCCGTGATACTGCGCAGTAAAGATACCCACGCCGGCGGTTGCGCCGAAGGTGAGCAGATAGAATACGAAGATCAGCTGGTTGGCGATGGCCACGCCGGAGATCGCATTCGTGCCCAGGTCGCCGATCATGAGGTTGTCCAGAAGGTTGACGAAATTGCTGATGCCGTTCTGGATCATCATCGGGATGGCGATCAATAGTAGCTTCTTATATACTTGTTTGTCTTCTTTCAGTGTCATAGATGTGGATTGTATCAGAACAAGTGCTTTTCGACAATAAAGAAAATGAAGATTAACAAGATACTTATAGTATAAGGAAAGATAGTTAAAATGCGCAGAGGGTGTCGAGGAGGCGGTTGATCTGGGTGCGGAAGTAGGCGTTCGACGGCGGGGTGGCGTTTTTCTCGTAGGTGAAGAGGACGTCGACGCTGGGCAGGAGGCCGAGGCTCAGGTAGTCGCGGAAGGTGCGGATCGTCTTTTCGATGTAGGTGGTGGAGTCCATGAGCCCGCAGTGCTCGATGATGAAGCCGATGCCGAGCTCGCGGATGAAGCAGACGAAGTCGGCGTGGATCTCGTAGTCGTTGACGGGGATAGCGGGCTCGTATTTGTATTCGATGCCGAGTTCGTCTAGGATCTCGGCGATCTCGCGCTCGGACTTGGAGCGGAAGGTAATGCCTTTGTAGGGGTTCGGGCGGAGGATCGGCTTCGGGTTGGAGCAGGGGATGAGGCTGTCGAAGAATTCCTTGGTGATGATGGTGGTCTTGGAGGCGCGCAAGGCCGGGAGGTCGAGGCGGGGGACGGGGTGGGCGTAAGTGCTTTTCCAGACGGATTGCCATTTTTCTAGTTCGGAGGCAGCTTCTTCGCGGAGAGTGTAGAGGCGGGCGAGGTGCTGGCCTTTGGGATTGCTGGCATAGTGCTCATGGCGCTTGTTGTTCTTGTCGGTGAAACGGTAAGATAAGATTGATTGGCCGCGGATCTTGTGCTCCGACCTGAAGACTTTGAATGTGCTATCAAGAGTTTTCGATAGATGATTGATCTTAAGTGCAAGATAGTTGTAAGAAATCTCCATGTTCTACCTCCTTTGTAAATATATTAGGAGGATGAAGCTCTTTTGTCTGTATGATATATGCCAACTTTTATAGGTATTACTTATTTTTGCTTTCCTGGGGGATGGTTTTTGTCTGAATTCAGATGTTGTTCGATATATGTTCGAAAAAACTGTTCCTTTTACGAACGTAGTGCGAACGAATGCCACGTTTAAAGATTTTGGTGAGTTATTCGCACTGTGTTCGAAAAAAACAGATAATCTACGAACAAATAACGAACCAAAGGTGTTTAGAAGGAAAGAAGTTGGTTGTTCGCAATGTGTTCGATTTATTCGTTGTATTTACGAACGTGTGACGAACAGAAAGCAATATAGGGAATCCGAACCCGGAAGCGAAGAACAGGAAGTTGAAGTGGAGAGTAGGAGCTTTAAGTGAGGGGAGGGGGAGCGAAAATGAGGGCGGTTTTTGGCGTTGGATTTAAGGAATAATTAAGAATCGCATAAGAGATAATTCAAGCATTTTCTTATATATATAGGTAAAATTAGATTATGAAGTGGGGCGGAAAGCCAGTAATGCGAGGCGTTACGAGTGCTTTTCGAGAAGAATGAAAAAAAGTACGCAGACAGTGTTGACAGAACAATATTATACGCCGTATAATATAGCCAACGATACAATATGAAAGGAGAAATAGTATATGGTTTTCCAATTAGGTTCTACATTGTTGGATGCCTGCGTACTTTCGGTTCTGACCAAGGGTGATGCGTATGGGTATACACTGACGCAGCAGGTCAAAACGGTTCTGGATATTTCTGAGTCGACACTTTATCCGGTCCTGCGCAGACTTCAGAAGGACTTTGCACTAGAGACTTACGACGAGCCGTATCAAGGCCGTAACCGAAGATATTACAGAATCACAGACCGGGGGCGAGAGCTTCACAAGTACTACTTAGAAGAGTGGAACAAATACAAGGATTCAGTTGATTCATTACTTGGAGGGGATGAAAAATGAACAAAGAAACATATCTGCAGGAATTAAGAAAGGGTCTGAAGATCCTTCCGCAGTTCGATCGGGATGAGGCGATCGAGTTTTATGAGGAATACTTCGATGAAGCCGGAGTTGAGAATGAAGCTAAAGTAATCGAGGAGCTCGGTGATCCAAAGGCTCTCGCAAAGAAGATCCTGGTCGACGTTGTTGACCGTAAGTACGAAGAGACGATGGCGGCTTCCAATGCAAATACACTGTCCGTTATTCCGGCAGCGGCCGGAGCGGCAGGAGCAACAGCAGGTGCTGCGGCTTTCGGAACAGAGGCGGTGCAGGGTGGTGAGATCCCGCAGGCAGCTCCGAACGTTGAGCCGGCATTCAATGCTCAGCCGGTAGAAGAGGCTAAGAAGTCCAAGAAGAAGAGCGAACAGCCTTCCGCACTGAAGACTCTGTGGATCGTACTTGCAGCCATTTTCGCGCTGCCGCTGTCACCGGTGATCTTCGCACTGCTTATCGTAGCTTGTGTACTGGTATTCGTACTGTTTATCGTACTGATCTCATTCCTGATGGCAGGATTCGGTATTTTTATTGCCGGTGTCGGAACAACGATTTGCGGTATCGCAGCGATCTTTATGAATCCGGTTGCCGCAACGGTGATCCTGGGCAGTGGCCTGACATGCTTCGGTCTCGGAATCTTCTTTATGATGGGTTCGCTCGCACTGATCAGACTGTGCGCAGGCGCTCTTGCTAAAGGATTCGGACGCATCGTTCATAAGAGAAACAGAAAGAATAAGGCTAAACAGGCAGCTTGAGGATGAGGAGAATAGAAAATGAAGACGTTTACTAAAGTAGCACTTATTACAGCAGGAATTACACTTTCAGCAGGTATTGCTCTGTCAGTCGTAGGTATTATCGCCAACAAAGGAAAGACAATCCACATGTACTACGACAAGGGTTTCCATCTTGATTCCGAAGGTCATATTCATGAGCAGAAGAAGATGGTCGTAGATGATTTTTCGAACGTTTCTATCGATGTCGGAGCTGCGGATGTTAAGTTCATCGAGAGCAATGAATACGCCATCGAGTATAAGCTTGAGGCAAAGGAAGTCACCGCGGAGTCCAAGGATGACACGCTCACAATCACTTCCCACAAGCATAAGTTCTCGGTCAACTTCTCCTGGTTCAACTTCAACGACAATGACTATTTCGTGTATGTCTACTATCCGAAGGGCGCAGACTTTAAGGATGTCCTGATCGATACTTCTGCAGGTGACGTAATCATCGATAACGGCTTTGACTGCGACAAGATTTCTTTCGATCTTTCTGCCGGTGATGTTAAGATCAACAATGTAAACGGCGCGATCACAGTAGACATGTCCGCAGGTGATTTTGAAGCGAAGAACTGCAAGTTCGGAGTTGTTGAATTTGATCTCTCTGCAGGTGATGTAGATCTTGATAAATGCACCATCGCAGGCGGTGAAGTAGATATGTCCGCAGGTGACTTTGATGCAAAAGCACTGACACTTACAGCCAGCCTGGAAGTTGATATGTCTGCAGGTGACTGCACGATCGAGTTCGTTGACGGACAGAAGATCGGTTACGAAATCGATATCTCCGCCGGTTCCTGCAGGATCAACGGTGAGAAGCGCGGTGACGAGTTCACCATGAAGGACGGATACGACGTCGTACTTACGGCTGATCTCTCCGCCGGTTCCGTGGAAATCACGAACAAATAATTTCGCATAACCCACTTTCATAATACCCCCTCTTATTACCCTTCTTTTCGACAAGGGGCCTGCCGCCGGAAACGGCCGGCAGACCCGCCGAAAAGAGGCGGTGTACCACTGGTGCGCCCTGAAATCAGGGGTGAAGAAGAAAGAAACATAAGAAACTGAAAAGAAACACGCATTAAGAAACACATTAATTCCAAAAAGAAAAGCGAAAAAGAAAAGGAAACTGAAAAGGTTCGGGGGGCGGAAAGGAGCGCTCCCCCAGACGATAAAAAGAAAGGTAAGAAAATGGGCGTAGTATTCAAACACACTTTAAAGAATATGTTTTCGAAGCCGTTTCGGACGATCATGCTGGTGCTCTGCATCGTGATATGTTCCTTCGCCGGCACGATGACATTTGACATGAGTAACTCAGTAAGAAACGTACTGAACTCCGCATTTCTCACGATGTTCGGTGACAGTAACGTAATGGTCACCGGTAACGGCGGTCTGGAAGAGAAGGACTTCGAAGGCCTTCCGGAACATGACAAGGCTCTGCTCACAGCAGGTGGCACGACATTCAATATTCCCGGAAATACAACATACAAGTATTTCAATGAAAAGAGCATCATTATCTACACTGCAGATGTCGAAGATGCAAACAAGATGAAGCTCTTCGCATCGGAAGTAGACCTTGCGGATAATGAAGTAGCGATTCCAAAAGCACTGTCCGAGGAACTGAATCTGAAGATCGGCGATACGATCGAGTTCAACGATGATGATGATAAGGCACATGCCTACACTGTTAAAGCGGTTCTTCCTTACAAGGGTCTGCTTTCCTCGAAGTACAATGTCGCGATGACACCTTCCGGATTTGCTGCACTCTTCGGAGAAGATGAACTGGTTTATAAGGGAGCTTATGTCCACGTTCACGATGAGAGTAAGACCAAAGAATTCTGCGAGAAGATGGAAGCTCAGACACAGGGCCTCGAGCTTGAAGACCTGATCCACGGTGAGATGATCACCTCCCAGGTAAACTCGGTCACCAGCCTGTTTGCGATCCTCTTTATGATCTGCCTGATGCTCGTTATCTTCGTAACGATCTCGCTTTCCGAGAGAATCATGGTCGAGAGAATGGGCACCGTCGGAACCCTCAGAAGTCTTGGTGTATCACCAAACGCAACCGCAAGAATAGTGCTTTTCGAGAATGCGATGTACGGACTTATCGGCGGCGTCATCGGAACCGCACTTTATGTTCTGACCAGAGACCCGATCTTCAACAACGTATTCTCGCTGAATTCCGGATCGGACATCGAGCTGGAGATGAACCTCGGAAAAGTATCCCCGGTCGCAGTCATCGGAGTCATCATCGGTGCAGTCGTCATCGAGTGCCTCTGCCCGATCAAGGAACTGCTTAAGTCCACAAGAACATCGATCCGGGACCTGATCTTCGACAACAAAGATTCCGACTACAAATACACAAAGAAAACACTCGTCATGTCAGTGCTTTTCACGGTGCTGGCAATTGCAGGACTCACACTGGTTCTGACAAAGACGATCGCCAACATTGGACTCATCTTCCTGACCATCGTTCTCTTCGTTGCCGGACTCTTCCTGGGATATCCTTTCATCCTCAGAAGATGCTCGAAGATCCTGGAAAAACTCTTCAATAAGATGAACTGCCCGGTCGCTGCTTTTTCCTGCGTACAGGCAAGAACGAAGAAAGCATCCGTCGGTATCTCCAGACTCTTCGTCATGGCGGTGTGCATCGGCCTGACTCTCTTCGTACTGTCCACATCCTATGTGAGCTTCGTGAACAGACAGCCAGCTGACGCGGATGTCGTGGTCGACGGAATGACGGAAGAGGGAGCCAAGTACAGTTACTTCGAGGACCTCGAAGGTGTGACAGACGTCGAGTTCTTCAACTTCAAGTGGGGCGTGAACTTCGTCGTCGGCGAAGAAGACCTCAAGAAGTTTGAGACCGCAAACAGTAAGGAAATGAAGGAGCTCTACCACAACGCAGTTATGGTCGGAACTCCGGGCGAATTCAGGATCTTCAACGCGATCAAGGATCTTCCGGAGACGATTGGCGACGATGAGATCTACATGGATAAAGACTTCGCTGAGAAGCTCGGCTACAAGGTCGGCGATGAGTTCCCGATCCTGCTGGCTCCGAACACAGAGCATGCACTTCAGAAGACACTGAAACTTAAGGGCTACAGCGATTCCGTCCAGTTTGCATCCGGATCTCCGGTATTCGTAGTCAGCCTGAATAACTATAACGCGATCTACGAGGATCACCCGGAACGTGCTTTTATTAAGACGACTGATCCGGCGGGTACCGTCGCCGCGATCAAGGAGCGCTCCGCATGCATGATCGAGTCGGTGTACACGATGGACGATTACATGGAGGAGGTCAAGGCCCAGGGCGCGGGCATGAGTACGATGCTCTACATGCTGATCGGCATGGGCGTACTGCTGACATTCATCGCCGTCGTCAGCAACCAGACTATCGGATTCAGTAGCAGAAAGAGAGAATGCGCAGTTCTGGTCTCCACCGCGATGAGCAGAGGAAAGCTCAAGAAGGCGTTCCTCTCGGAGAACCTGGTATCCTGCCTCCTGGCAATGGCCGTCGCACTTCCGTTCGCATCAGTGTGCACGATCCTCTTCCAGAAAGCACTTGAGATGCTTGAGATGAACTTCGGATTGACGGTCGATCCGGTATCCACCGTGATCTTCCTGGGCGGACTCTTCATCCTGTTCCTGCTGACGGTCCTGATGCCGATCAAGCACATCAGAAAGATGAAGACAGCCGAGCAGCTGAAATATGAGTAATAACTACTGATCGAAAAGCACCCGCGGAGCGCGGGACATAAAGAAAAGAGAGGAAATAACTATGGAAAACATGATCGAAGTAAGAAGCGTAAATAAGACATTTGGTAAAAAGGGCGGCGTGAAGACGCAGGTATTAAGCGGTGCAGAGCTGACAGTGCAGAAGGGCGAGTTCGTATCTCTCATGGGAGCCAGTGGCTCCGGCAAAAGCACTCTCCTTTATCTCATCGGCGGTCTTGACCGTGAGTTTACCGGCGACATCCGCCTCTGCGGTAAGAGCATCGGCAAGATGAAGGAGCGCGAGCTCAGTAAGATCCGCCTCGGCAAGATCGGCTTCATCTTCCAGTTCTATAATCTGGTACAGAACCTGAACGTCGAGGACAACATCCTCCTGCCGTCTCTCGTCGCCGGCTGTTCCCGCGCTTCCCTGAAAAAAGAACTGGACGAGATCCTTGAGATCACCGGTCTTACAGAGAAGAGAAAGTTCATGCCGAGTAAGCTCAGCGGCGGCCAGCAGCAGCGTGTCGCGATCGCAAGAGCGATCATCAGCAATCCGGAGATCATCCTCGCTGATGAGGCAACAGGTAACCTTGACAGCAAGTCGGGCGCGGAGATCATGGAGCTCTTCCGCCGCATCAACCAGGAGAAGGGGATCACGATCCTTCAGGTCACCCACTCCAAGAAGTGCGCCGATTACGGCACACGTACTGTCATCCTCGAGAACGGCCGCACGGTAGATGCGAACGCAGACATTCACGTCAGCGGCTCCCGTCCGGGCAGCAGAATCGAGACTGCACACGAGACATTCATCAACATGGCTGCGCCGAATATGGCCTGATGGTCAGATTCGGCAACGTGAAAAGCACCGGTCGGATGTGTCCGGCCGGCGCCCCTAACTTCGCCGTTCCCTTGCGCCGCCCCTCCGTAAAACCTTAGGCGCAGGAAACGATATATATTCATAACTTCCCCATCGGCATGTGTATCCTCACCCAAGCACAAGAACCGGTGGGGAAGTGCTTTTTTATATGAGAAAAGCACCGGCGCCGCGGGATGAGTGCTTTTTAAGAAGCGGAAGTAGCGGGAGCGGGGGCAGGTTCGGCAGCAGAAGATGCAGGGCCGGCGGAGTTGCCGAGCTTTCTCTTCACGTGGCAGTAGTAGCCGAAGAGTACGAAGAATGTGAGCGCCCAGGAGACGGGGTAGGAGACCAGCAGGATCTTGTAAGCGCTGACGGGCGCGGCGTTTTCCTTGAAGTGATTGAAGGCGGTGAAGACCCAGACGAGGCGCAGTCCGCAGCTGCCGACGACGGTCGCGATCATGGGGAAGACGGAGCGCTTGATGCCGCGGAGCATGCCGGAGCCGCAGTCCATGAGGCCGCAGAGAAAGTCGGGGACGACGACGCAGAGCATGCGCGCGAGGCCGAAGGTGACGCCCTCGGGAGAGTCCGGGAGATAGAGCTTCAGGAGCGGGGTGCCGAGAATGTAGGAGAGTGCGCCGAGCGAAAGTCCGATAAACGTGATCGAGAGAAGGGCGGAGCGGTAGATCGCATTCAGGCGGTCGTACCTCTTGGCGCCGTAGTTCTGGCCCGCGAAAGTCATGCAGCCCTGGGTGAAGGAATTCATGCCGGCGTAGATGAACGAGTCGATGTTCATGCAGGCGGAGTTTCCGGCCATGCAGGCTGTGCCGAGCGAGTTGACGGACGACTGGATGATAACGTTCGAGAACGAAAACAGTGTGTTCTGGAAGCCGACGGGGAGACCGAGCTTGAGGATCTTGACCAGTGGCTTTTTGTGGATCTTCAGTTCGAACGGGAAGATGCGGCACTCGCCGTCGAGACGGAAGAGGGCGCGTGTCATGAGGATCGCGGAAAGCACCTGCGATGCGACGGTTGCGATCGCGACGCCCGCAACGCCCATGCCGAAGCCGGCGACGAGGATAACGTTCAGGATAACATTTAGAACACCCGAGAGTGTGAGATATACCAGCGGCCGGCGGGTGTCGCCCTGGGCCACGATGATGGCGCGGCCGAAGGTGTAGATCATGAAGGCCGGGCTGCCGATGAAGTAGATGCGGAGGTAGAGCGTTGCCTGATCGATGGAGTCGGAGGTCGTGCCCATCCACTCAAGGAAGGTCCGTGCGAAGACGCAGCCGATGATGCCGGTGATGATGCCGAAGATGATGCCGAGCGAGAAAATCGTGTGGGTCAGATCGTGGATGCGGTCGTTCTTTTTCGCGCCGAGCGTGGACGCAAGAACGACGGTCGCGCCGAGGGAGATGCCGATGAAAAGATTGATCATGAGGTTAATAAGCGGTGCGCAGGAGCCGACAGCGGCTACGGCCGTGTCGCCGACAAACTGTCCGACTACGACGATGTCCGCCGCATTGAAAAGCAGCTGCAGGACCTGAGTCAGTACGATCGGTACGCTGTACAGGATCAGGGGGATGAGCACGCCGCCGTTGATCATGTCCACGTTGTGGCTTCTTCCGAGGCGCGGGTTCATCTTTGTCAGTCGTGTTGAGTTGTCGCGATCTTTGCCCATAGGTTTTCCTGTAACTTTGCCCATAAAAAACTTTCCCATTAAGATACAGCAGAAATTCTACCATTATGAATGGGAAACGTGGTTAGATATTATGTTGTGCATTAAAGAGAAAAGAGCGCGGTGGGTCGCGCTCTTTGTCATGCGTTTTCGATGTACGGGTTTAGATTCAAGAACCCGATGGTTTAATCCGGGGCGATCTTGTATACCGCTGGTATCGATGCACTTGGGACATCGGACAGATCGCCCGGACAGCCTCAGTGCATAATGATCTGCTTGGATCCGCAGTACGGGCAGAAGGTCTCGGTGTGGCTGGTGTTGATCTGAAGATCCGCGCCGCAGCCGCTGCACTTGAGGTTGACGATGCGCGCGGCACCGGCAAACTGACCGCCCATGTTGGCTCCCGGGAAACCCTGCTTGCCGAAGACGTAGTTCTGAAAAACCGACAGTGCTTTTCGCTCATTCTCGGTAACACCGTCGGTGAGCTCCGCGATGCGCTGGGCATCGGCCTGAAGGGTGGACAGCGTGTTGACGTCCAGGCGGTTGAGGTATTTCTCAACGTTCATGAAATTGGTGGAACGGTCCGAAACGATCGTCTGAAGTTCGTTTCTGAACGAAGCCGAGGCGTTCGGATTGTTCATCAGGCTTGAGCACATATAGTCGAGGTCCATCTGCTCCTCGGGGGAGATGACGCCGTCAGCCTTCGCGATGTAGTAGCAGAGGGCGATCCTTGCGAGCGCGATGTTTGCGACCGTCGAACCGCTGTTTGGGCTCGGAACGCTCTGTGGGACGTAGTTGCCGGCAGGAACCGCCTGCGTGCGGCTGCCGAGCAGGTTATCGATGATCGCCGTGCCCGTACCAAAAGCGAGGCCGCCGATGATTCCGCTGGTGACGTCTCTGGTTAATGAACGAAGTAATGATCTGCCTAACATTTTAAATCTCCTCCATGCAGTACTCGGATTCCGGATACATGCCGAAGACCGCGTCTGCTTCATTTTTGCCTATGTAGTAATATCCCGAGCCCTCGACCTCGTCGTACACGTGCTTCGTAACGGAGAGTTCCGTACCGTCGGAAAGGTAGACGTAGTAGTCGGTGCGGCTCGTATGGTGTTTCTTCGAACCGGATCTCACGACTTCGCTGGTCTTTCTTGTGACCTGTCCGTATTCGAGCGAGAGTGTCGCTGTTTCCGGATCCTCGGGCTTGCTTTTCATGATCGGCATCGCGCCCTTATAAAGGAAGATGCCGCCGGCGATGAGAAAAATCAGTGAGGTGATGATCGATACGATCTGCCGGTAGTCGAGGACGTTGCCCTTGATGCGGTCGCGGATAAACCCGACGACGCTGATGATGAACCAGGCAAGAAGTACGAATGCCATGCCGCCGATGATGAAGAGCATGATGTTCGCGCCGGTCTTCGCGTTTCTGACGTAGACGCCGTAGTCCGAGCGCAGAAGGTCATCGGTCAGCACGATCTTCCCGTCGTCGCTCTTCACGAGCACGATCTCCGATCTTCCGGATTCAATGCTCTCGTCGGATTTTTTCTGCTGATTCATGCCGTAGAGGATGGCAAACGCGACCGCCAGAAAGAAGATGACGAAAATGATGATAAACAGCTTTTTTCCTGCGGAAGCTCCGCCTTCTGAATTGCGCATGCGACTGCGATCCTCCAAGTCCGTGCCGTTTCCGCGTGAAAACCACTTGTCCGCGGCTTTTGATTTCTTGGTTCATTATATCAATAATGGGTTTAGGAAAGAATATTTGCAGCACATAAATAGCTAAGCTTATTTCTTTTTCTTACCGACCATGAAGCGGCGCGCGATCTTTGCGGCGATGCGGTAAGGGGCGGGCTGGAGTGCTTTTCGAGCTTCCTTAAGCTTCTCTCGGATCGGGATATTCTGCGGGCAGTGCTGCTCACACTTGCCGCAGCCGACGCATCGTGTCGCGTCTGCGGGCTCAAGCCGCAGCGCGATGGTCTGGAAATACTCTTTCCGGCCGGAGCCTTTCTTCTCGGAGTACATGTGGTTGTAGCACGAAAAAACGCCCGGGATGTCGACGCCTTTGGGGCAGGGGAGACAGTATTTGCAGCCGGTGCAGCCGACCTTCGTGTTCTCGTTAATGTAGCCCTTGATCCGCTCGATCATGCCGAATTCTTCTGCGCCAAAAGCACCTGCCTCGGTTTCGTTTGCGATCCTGGCGTTCTCTTCGAGCATCTCGAGGGAATTCATGCCGGAAAGGACGCAGGTGATCTCTTTCTGGTTCCAAAGCCACCGGAACGCCCATTCGGCCGGGCTCCAGCCGTGCGGATCTTTCGCGATCTCTTTCTTCGCTTTTTCGGGGAGAAGGTCGACGAGCTTGCCGCCGCGGAGGGGCTCCATGATGAATACCGGCACGCCTTTTTCATATGCGGCGGCGATGCCTTCACGCCCGGCCTGCGAGTTCTCGTCCATGTAGTTGTACTGCACGAGTGAGAGTTCCCAGTCGTACGCGGCAAGGATCTTCTTATACATCTCCGTGTTGCCGTGAAAAGAGAAGCCGAAGTGGCGGACGCGGCCGTTTTTCTTCTGTTCGGCGATCCAGTCGAGAACGCCGAGCTCCAGGAGCTTTTCCCACTGCGCGATATCTGTCATGTGGTGGAAAAGGTAGTAGTCGAGATGGTCTGTGCGAAGGCGCTTGAGTTCTTCGTCGAGATACTTGTCGAGGTCGGATCTCTTCTTGACGAGGTACTGCGGGAGCTTCGTCGTGAGAGTGATTTTGTCGCGGAGATCGTGCTTTTCGATGATCTTGCCGAGCGCTTCTTCGGAACCCGGATAAATATACGCCGTGTCCAGGTAATTGACACCGAGCTCGATCGCCCGAAGGATCTGCGCTTCCGTCTTTTCCATATCGATCGATCTGCCTTTCGTGGCAAACCGCATGCATCCGAATCCTAAAACCGGTAAACCATTTCGCTGCTGCATACTATTTCTCCTTTATCCCCGTAAGTGCTGTCTGGTGTCGTTGTTGCGTTTGTTAACTGTCTGCGCTGGTGCGGTAGTGCTTTTGCGTCAGTGCTTTTCAATTACTGTCCGAGAAATTCGCGGATCTCGGGAAGTCTGCGGGCCGCCTCCGTGCGTCCGATCTGATACACTCTTTCGAGCTCTTCGGGCTTCTTGCTGGCGCGTCCGATCTTCAGCGGTTCCGGCGGACGGATGACGATCGCTTCGTGGGCTTCTTCCTTCGCGGCGATCTCTTCCAGCTGGCGGTTGTACATCAGATGGCGGTCCTTCATGGCTTTCACGACGGCCGGGTACTTCCGCAGAAACATCTTGAAGAGAAGTGCGGACGCCTTCTTCTTCACGTAGCCCTTCGGCTGGGTGAGCACGATGACATTCCGGTTGTAGCCGAGCTCCTCCATCTTCGAGTACGGGACGGCATCGGCCATGCCACCGTCGAGAAGCCTGTAATTGTCGATCTTTACGACTTTCGAAAGGATCGGCATCGAGGCCGATGCGCGCATCCATTCGATATCCTTCGCGCCGCCGTCGGTACAGCGGTGATAGACGATCTTTCCGGTGTGAACGTCGGTCGCGCCGATATAAAACTCCATCGGGTCTTTCGCAAATGTCTCGCGGTCGAAGATGTCCAGTTCGTCCGGGATCGCGCGGTAGCAGAAGTCGGCGCCGTAGTAGTCGCCGGTCTTTATGAGCGAGCGGAAACTGCAGTACCGCGGGTCTTTGCAGTAGTTCTTGTTATAGCGGATCGGCCGCCCGATCTGGCGCGACTTGTAGTTGCAGCCGAAAACGGCGCCGGCCGAGATCCCCGAGCCGCCGTCAAAGCGGATGCCGTTTTCCATCAGGACGTCCATCACGCCGCAGGTAAACATCCCGCGCATCGCGCCGCCCTCCATGATCAGCGCCGAGCGCGTGGGTGTAGCGCCGACGGCCGGTGCGGAAGCGGCGTTGGGGCAGGCAGCTGCGGCGCCGGGGGCGTTCGTGGCGAGTGCTTTTCCCGTAGACATATCAATGTTTTCCTCGATTTTAATTTCCATGAGAACATTATATTGTGAAAGACTGCATTTGGGAACGGTTTGCGCCCACGGACAAAGAAGTTTTAAAGAATTCACGCACATTCCCTCGCGGCCATCTGCTGATTCTGAACTTTTTTAATTTCTGTTCGCGGATTGTTCGAAAATGAGAGCGAAATATCGGACACGTGACGAACAAACGCTGATTCTGAGCTTTTTTTATTTCTGTTCGCAGATTGTTCGAAAATGAGCACGAAATATCGGACACGTGACGAACAAACGCTGATTCTGAACCTTTTTTGTTTCTATTCGCAGATTGTTCGAAAAAAATCTCGAATTATCGGACAAACAACGAACAACCGCTGGCTCCTCGTTTTTTGATGCGACTTGAAAAGCACTCCTCCCATATTTTGATTTTCAAACCTTCAAATCGTGACAAAATCTGAACAAAAACTGGTCAACATATGGGAAGTAATGACAAATAATGAATGTTATTATGACTTCGGATGAACAAAAACGAACTAGCGTCTTCGGGCGAGCAGAAAAGCTACGAGCAGAAAAGCGGCGAGCGGACAATCGCAGAACGTTACCGGGAACACGAAGACAGAAAGGATGACAACTTATGCAGAATTTTGATTTCTATTCCCCTACGTATTTTGCCTTTGGGAAGGACACGGAGAACCGTGCAGGTGAGCTGGTGAAACGCTTCGGCGGAAGTAAAGTTCTGATCCACTATGGCGGCGGTAGCGTCGTCAGATCCGGACTTCTTGACCGCGTGAAGGCATCCCTCGATAAGGAGAACATCAAGTACGTCGAGCTCGGCGGCGTCAAGCCGAATCCGAGATCCGGCCTCGTATATGAAGGCATCGACCTCTGCAAGAAGGAAAACGTGGACTTTATACTCGCTGTTGGTGGCGGAAGCACGATCGACTCCAGTAAGGCGATCGCGGCAGGTACGGTCTATGACGGCGATTTCTGGGACTTTTATCAGGGTAAGCGTATTGAAGAAGCACTTCCGGTCGGAACGATCCTGACGATCGCAGCTGCCGGTTCCGAAGGCAGCCCGGACTCCGTTATCACGAAGGAAGAGGGTATGTTTAAGCGCGGCGCGAGCGGCGATGCGATCCGTCCGAAGTTCAGTATCCTGAATCCTGCACTGACACAGACTCTGCCGCCGTATCAGACAGCGGCCGGTATTACGGATATCATGGCGCACCTTTATGAGCGCTATCTGACGAACTCGGAAGAAGTCGAGGTCACCGACCGTCTCCTCGAAGGACTTCTTCTGACGATGATCCACGAAGGACCGCGCGTGATCGCGGATCCTAATAACTACGAGGCGAGAGCGAATATCATGTGGGCGGGCATGATGGGACACAACAATTCCTGCGGCGTCGGAAGATCCCAGGACTGGCTTTCCCACATGATCGAGCACGAGCTTTCCGCACTTTATGACTGTGCACACGGTGCCGGCCTGGCAGTTACGATGCCGGCGGTATTTACCTTTGAAATGAAACACAACGTGATGCGTTTTGCGCAGGCAGCGGTCCGTATCTGGGGATGCCAGATGGACTTCGCGCATCCGGAAGTTACGGCAAAAGCCGGCATCGAGGCTTTCAGGAATTACCTGATCTCGATCGGCATGCCGAAGAACTTCGAAGAACTGGGGGCGAAGGAAGAAGATATTCCGAAGCTCGTTCAGTGCCTGCTTTACGGTGATGGCGGAAACGGCACGATCTCCGGTTTCGTCACCCTTGACGAAGATAGCTGCACTAAGATCTATAAGATGATGGTGTAAGTTATATGGATTACAGCCAATACGAAACCTTCGATTTCGACAGCATAAGTGCCTTTAATCTCTCAACGGGACACAAGGGTAGAAGCTTTAGGATGCACTGGCATTCCTACGGCGAGATCCTTCTCGTGGGAGGAGGCGAGACGAACATCTACAAGGTTAATCAGAATACATATCAATTGAGTGAAGGCGATTTCGTATTGGTGTGGCCGATGGAGATGCATGAGATCCTCGATGCGGACAGGGAAAAAGCTTTAGTCATCCAGTTCAGCAATTCGTTCATCTCTTCCTTGCTCGACTTGCAGAGGCTTATGCATTTCTATCGGAACCTCCACGTAATCGAGCGGAAGAAACATCCGGAACTGTCGGCGAAGCTTCAGACGATCGCGTACAGGATGAAGGACATTTTTCTTTCCGAGACAGATAACCGGGAACTGCGCTGCATGATGCTCCTTATGGAGTTCATACTGACACTCGATGAGCACCGGGCAGAGTTCAGTTCAGAGCTGAGCGTCGGTGTCAGAAGCAACTTCAACGATGACGTGATGCAGCGGATGATCATGGTGACGGACTACATCAAGAGCAACCTCACCGCGGAGGATCTTTCCCAGCAGGCGATGGCGGACAAGGCCGGTATCAGCAAGGACTATTTTTCGAGGATTTTCAAGAACGTCACCGGCATGAACTACAGCAAGTGGCTGAACACGATCCGCCTCGAAAAGGCCATCGAGCTTCTTGTCGAGAAGGACATTCCGCTGACGCAGGTCGCGATGCTGTCGGGCTTCCACAGCATATCGAGTTTCAACCGCGTCTTCTACGATGAGAAGGGCATGTCGCCGAGCGAATACCGGACGCTGTTTCTGGCATCGGATTCGTCTGAAAAGTAAGACAAAATGTGAGAAAATAGAATAAGTGCTTTTCCCGATTCCGATGCAAAAGCACTTGTCCCACAGAAAAACCATGGAGGTATGAAAATGGATTATTCCCACAGAAAAGTAAGTAAAAAGATCAGAATCACAGACGGACAGGGCAACCCTGTAGCGAATAAGGAAGTTTCCGTAAAGCAGACGAATCACAAGTTTCTGTTCGGATGCGGTGCTTTTGAATTCCTGCCTTACGTGATGATTCAGGACGAGAAGTGGAAGATCCCGGGAGGAGCGCCGTTCTTCAGCAAGGAACAGCTCCAGCAGATCACGGATTCCTGGCTCGAGATCTTTAACTACGGCACACTGCCATTTTACTGGGGAAGATTCGAGCCCGAAGAGGGTAAGCCGCAGACCGAGCCGATCATGGCAACGGCGAAATACCTTACCGACAGAAACGTAAAGGTGAAGGGCCATCCGCTCTGCTGGCACACTGTTTGCGCGGACTGGCTCATGAAGTACGATAACAAGACCATCATGGAGAAGCAGCTCGCCCGTATCGACCGAGAGGTTAGCGGCTTCAAGGGTGTCATCGACATGTGGGACGTTATCAACGAAGTCGTCATCATGCCGGTTTTCGATAAGTACGATAATGCGGTGACACGTCTCTGCAAGGAGCACGGCCGCGTCGGTCTCGTAAAGGCGGTTTTCGACAGAGCATACGAGAACAACCCGAAGGCGACGCTCCTTCTAAATGACTTTAATACTTCCGTGAAATACGAAGAACTGATCCAGGAGTGCCTCGACGCAGGTGTTCCAATCAGTGCGATCGGCATCCAGTCCCACCAGCATCAGGGATACTGGGGCAGAGAGAAGCTCGAAGACGTTCTTTCGAGATTCGAGCGATTCGGACTTCCGATCCACTTTACAGAGAATACACTGATTTCCGGCGAGATCATGCCGGCATATATCGAGGACCTCAACGACTGGCAGGTCGATGAGTGGCCAAGCACACCAGAAGGTGAAGAGAGACAGGCACGTGAGATCGAAGAGATGTACAGGGTCCTTTTCTCCCATCCGCTGGTTGAGGCGATCACGACATGGGATTTCAAGGACGGCGCATGGCTGAAAGCACCGAGCGGATTCCTCCGTCTCGACAACAGCAGGAAACCTTCCTTCGACATGCTCAAGAAGCTCGTAAAAGAAGAGTGGTGGACGAACGAGAAACTTGTCACCGACGCAGACGGATACATCACGGTAAGTGCTTTTAAGGGCGAATACGAGATCGCTTCCGATGGAAAAGCAGCGGCCGCTGAACTGGTCGATGACAGTGATCTGACCATCGCGCTTTCCTGAGAAAAGATAACAGATAAAGAACGGCACTTCGAAAGAAAGTGCTTCACATATAAACCAGGCAAATATGCGGAGGAATTGAATATGAGTATTGATCTTTCGAAGATGCCGAAACTGGGTTTCGGTATGATGCGCCTACCCGAAAATGACGGCGTGATCGACCACGAGCACGTTTGCCGCATGGTCGACAAGTACATGTCTTCCGGCATGAATTACTTTGACACGGCCTATGTTTATCACGGAGGAAAGTCAGAAGTTGCGGCGAGAGAAGCTCTCGTGAAGCGCTATCCGAGGGACTCCTTCATGATTGCCACCAAGCTTCCTGCCTGGGAAATGAAGACGGAATCCGACATCGAGCGCATCTTCAACGAACAGCTCGAGCGCTGCGGTGTCGATTACTTCGACCTGTATCTCCTGCACTCCGTCGAGGACGGCAACAACTACGATACTTACGTCAAGTACGACTGCTTCAAGTGGGGCGTGCAGAAGAAGGCCGAGGGCAAGATCAAACACTTCGGATTCTCCTACCACGGTTCTCCGGAGCTTCTTGAGGAGATCGTCGACGCGCACCCGGAGATCGAGTTCGTGCAGATCCAGTACAACTATCTCGACCGCACAAATCCGGTCGTGCAGTCGCAGGCTCTCTATGAGATCCTCGCCAAGAGAAACATCCCGATCATCGTCATGGAGCCGATCCGCGGCGGTATGCTTGCGAGCATGGATCCCGCGATCGAAGCCAAGTTTAAGGCATACGATCCCGACAAGTCCGTTGCCTCCTGGGCACTGCGTTTTGTCGGATCCCAGCCGGGCGTTATGACCATCCTTTCCGGCATGTCCACCGAAGAGCAGATGGATGATAACATCAGCACATTTACGGACTTCCAGGCGATGAACGAAGAGGAAGTGAAGATCGTCGACGAAGTCACAGCAGACATCCTTTCGATGCCCCAGATCGGATGTACGGCTTGTAAATACTGCTGCGACGGCTGCCCGATGGGCATCTCGATCCCGGATGTTTTCAGAACCATCAACACACTCAGAAGATACCCCGACGACTGGAGATCGAAGAACTTCTATTCCGGCCTGATCGGAAGATCCGGAAAGGCGTCCGACTGTATCGGATGCGGCCAGTGCGAGAGTGTCTGCCCGCAGCACCTGCCGATCATCGATCTTCTGAAGGAAGCAGCAGAGATCCTGGGCCGTTAAGTAGCACAGACTTCGGCCGGGGCTGCAAGGCTCCTGCCCGAGTTATGCGCGAGTTCTGCCCGAAAAGCACTGTTATCCGCCTGATTTCTGCCCGGGTTCTGCCCGAAAAAACCTGTTATTTATTTCCCACGGAGGAATGAAAAAAATGGAAAAGAAAGCCCTGTTCATCGGCGGTACCGGAACAATCAGTACCGCCATCGTAAAAAGACTGGTCAGTGACCCGGAATGGGAGGTCCGGGTCCTGAACAGAGGCAACCGTTCGTCGGTGCTTCCGGAGGGCGTCAAGCTCATCACGGCGGACATCAACGACGAAGCGGATGTCCTTGAAAAGATCGGTGATGAGACCTTCGACTGCGTCTGTGAATTCATCGGATTTACCGTCGATCAGGTCGAGCGCGACTACCGCCTTTTCAAGGGAAAGACGAAGCAGTACATCTACATCAGTTCCGCTTCCGCATACCACAAGCCGGCGGCATCTTATCTCATCACCGAAGGAACCACGCTCGCGAACCCGTACTGGGAGTATTCCAGAAACAAGATCGCCTGCGAAGAGTTTCTCATGAAGAAGTATAAGGAAGAGGGTTTCCCGGTCACGATCGTCCGCCCGAGCCACACCTACGATGAGCGAAATATCCCTCTCGGTGTGCATGGCAAGAAGGGCCCGTGGCAGGTCATCCGGCGCATGCTGGATGGAAAGCCCGTTATCATCCAGGGCGACGGATCCAGCCTCTGGACGGTCACATGGAACGCAGACTTTGCGATCGGCTATACCGGCCTGATGGGCAACCGCCATGCGATCGGCGAAGCCTTTCAGATCACGTCCGATGAGACACTTACCTGGGATCAGATCTATCAGACCATCGCCGATACTCTCGGCGTCGAACTCAAGGCGTATCACGTGTCGACCGACTTCCTGCGCGCGGTCGGCGATCCGCTCGGATTTGACTTCACGGGAGCACTTCTCGGCGACAAGTCCGTGTCGGTCGTGTTCGATAACAGCAAGATTAAGAAGATCGTTCCCGACATGACGACGCACGTCCCGTTTAACAGCGGCGTGAAGACCGCCCTCGACTACGTTCTCTCGCATAAAGAAGAATGCCAGATCGAAGATCCGGAGTTTGATGCTTTCTGCGATAAGGTCATCGACACGCTCGAAAAAGCCAAAGCAGGATTTAAAAAGACATCTGCGAAGCTACGAAGGTCGATCTGACCCACAACGAGTGGTACCAGCTCTACCTCGTATCCGGCAAGTTCCTGCCGTAACCGGAAAACAGCGCGGACGCATGGCCCGCGCCAATCTGATGAATTTGTAATGAGTACTGAAGGAGGCCCGCTATGAATAAGGTGAAATGGGGAATCGCCGGAACGGCAAATATCGCCAGATGGGGCATGATCCCCGGCATGAAGCAGGCGGAGAACTGCGAGCTCTACGCCATTGCCGGAAGATCGCTCGAGAAGGCAGAATCCTATAAGCAGACATTCGGTTATGAAAAAGCATACGGAAGTTACGACGAGCTTCTCGACGACCCGGAAGTGCAGGCGGTTTATGTGCCGCTTCCGAATGACATTCACGTGAAGTGGGTGACGGAAGCGCTGAAGAAGGGGAAACATGTTCTCTGCGAAAAGCCGCTGGCGCTCAACGCCGACGAAGCGAAGCTCATGTATGACACCGCGAAAGAAAACGGCGTGATCCTGATGGAAGCATATGCTTACCTTCACAGCCCGTATGTGCTGAGCCTGAAGGAGGATGTGAAGTCCGGCATCATCGGCGATGTGGACTATGTCGATACATCGTTTGTGACACAGGGATATAAGGAAGATTTCCGCCTGCACAAAGAACTCGGCGGCGGTGCTTTTTACGACTTAGGATGCTACTGCACGACCATGATCCTTTCGATCATCGATTCGGATCCGGAGATGGTAAAAGCTGTTGCGGAATTCTCGGATCTCGGAGTAGATCTTTCCACATCGGCGATTCTGCGATTCAAGAACGGCGCACGTGCGGCTCTTCAGGTCGGCATGATCCTCGACATGACGAGTAACTCCCGCTATGACAGGCTCCTGATCCACGGTACGAAGGGCTCGATCCGATCAAGCGTCGAGTATAACCAGGAAGGCGATGTCAGCTATAAGATCTTCACGAAAGATGGTGAAGTGATCGAGAGAAAGGTCTTTGTTCCGAACAACTATAAGCTCGAAGTTGAGCAGCTGGGAAGATGCATTCTCGAAGGAGAGGCGCCGCATATCACACCGGAATTCTCCCTGAAGAATACCCGCCTCATGGATCAGGTTTTAGACGAGATCGGATTCTGGAAATAAGTAATTCCGGAAATAAGTAATACCGCATACTTAAGATTCCTATAGTTTCTCCCGTCGAAGTTCGCAGGAAAGTGTGCTAAGATTTAATTGGCCGAGAGGAGCAGAAGAAAGCCGGTCCATCGGACGATTCCTCTATAATTTCAGGCCACGGAGGTATTATGAAGATCTGTCCGAAATGTGATGCGCAGAATGCGAACAATGCGCCTACCTGCAAGTACTGTGGTGCGAATCTCAACGAGACGCCGGAGATCGAAGAGAAGGTGATCGATGATGAGGATAAGCCTCCTTATCACCTCGGTCTTTCACTGTTTTTCCTGTTCCTCGCTTTCGCGTTTTCCTCGGTAAAAGCACTGATCCCGGTGGATCTGGATTGTCCGGACTGGTCGCATCCTTATATCTGGCTTTACTATTCAGCGCTTGCGCTCGGCGTTCTTTTCCTGATCCTTGCGATCGTCTGCGCGCGCGGTCTTCTGAAGGCGAAGCCGCTTCCCGGAAAAGGCATCTTTGTCATCATGGGCACCGTGGTCTGCGGAGGACTGATCCTGATCGACCTTATCTCTTTGATCCAGACGTTCACGAGTTCCGGGCGGTACAGCTAAGAACAGGCATTTGGGGGTGAGTGCTTTTGGAACGGAAAGAAAATAAACTGAACACATTAAGATCAAATCTATCCCTGATAAGCATCCGATTAGTCACATCCAACTACTTGTATATGCTCCCTACAGTGAGATTTATGGACCATGCGGCATGGGTGCCGTATGTCTACGATGATCCGGCGGATTATCTGAGTTACCTTGACGAATGATCCTGTAACCCCGCGGCCGGTGATGGATGCCGAATAATTTTCTCAGCCTGGATAATTCTTTATTTTGTGGATCAGGTTAGCACACATTTCAGCCATCTCTTCGGGAGTTTCCTGCATGCCCTCGCGGAACCATGTGTTGATGATGCTGGCCAGCGCGCCTTCCTCGGCGATACGGATATACCGTTCTTTTCTGTCATTGGCCAGATTAAGAACATCCGTAAATGTATTGCGGTTGAAAAGATTCTCCGGAGTAAGCCCCGCATTCAAAAAAAGCCTGAATGACTCATCATGCTCCTGAATGGTGCTGAAAAACTTCAGACACCAGTCATATTCGGATTGTGATTCGCGCTCTTCCTGATTTAATTCAGTGATCCTTGCGATCAGGGCGCTGCCAATCTGCTTGAGCAGATCTTCCTTGCTCGTATAGTTTCTGTAAAATGCGGTACGGGAGACGCCGGCGCGCGTGACGAGTTCGGTGATGGAGATCTTGTTAAAATCTTTCTCGTTCATCAGATAGATGAGCGCAATACTCAGACTCTCACGTGTCACCAGATTAATCTGCCGGTTATTACCATAGCGGAATACATTGTCGATGTGAGCGCTTTCAGATACCGGTTTTTTTCTGTTTTTCCTTTTTCTTGTCACAGCTATGTGAAAACCTTCTTTCAAGATGTTGTACTAAACCGTGTTTACAAGTGTAACATCTTTTCTTTTATTGTATCGCACCCGCCCGATTTTTCAAGAAGCAGTAGGGGATGCCTTCATCGGAGAGAATAAAGACGGCCCGTGTCAGCGATGTGAAAAGCACTGTAACCGCAGATCCCCTCTTGTGCTTTTTGAGCGGCATGATATAATAAAAGAAAATATGTTCGGTTATCGCGGGGAAGGAGGAAATACAGATGCAGAGAAGCTATATTGCGATCGATCTGAAGTCCTTCTATGCCAGCGTAGAGTGCGTCGAGCGCGGGCTCGATCCGCTGAATACGAACCTCGTGGTCGCCGATCCGACAAGGACAGAGAAGACAATATGCCTTGCGGTTTCGCCGTCTCTTAAGAGTTATGGGATCCCCGGGCGGGCACGTCTTTTCGAAGTGATCCAGAAGGTCGGGCAGGTCAATCAGGAGCGGAAGTACAGGAGTCCGGATCAGTCTCTCCGCGCGAAGAGTTATTTCGGTTCTGAGTTAGTGAAGGACCCGTCACTCGCAGTGGACTTTATCATCGCGACACCGCAGATGGCGAAGTATATGCAGGTCAGTGCGAAGATCTATGAGACTTACCTGAAGTACGTGGCGCCCGAGGACATCTTCGCGTATTCGGTCGACGAAGTGTTTATCGATGCGACCGGTTATCTTAAGACCTATGACATGCCGGCCCATGATTTTGCGCGCATGCTCATCCAGGATGTGCTGAGGACCACGGGAATCACGGCTACGGCCGGCATCGGTACCAATATGTATCTTTGCAAGGTCGCGATGGATATCGAGGCGAAGCATATTCCCGCGGATAAGGACGGTGTGCGTATTGCGGAGCTTACCGAGCAGAAGTACAGGGAGTCTCTCTGGGACCATCAGCCGCTGACGGATTTCTGGCGTGTGGGACGTGGCATCGCCGCGCGGATCGAGAAACTCGGGATGCGTACGATGGGCGATATTGCGAGGTGTTCTCTGGATCGGAGGACCATCGGACTTCTTTATTCCGTGCTTGGCAAGAATGCCGAGCTTCTGATCGATCACGCATGGGGAATCGAGCCGACGACGATCGCAGATGTGAAGTCATATCAGCCGAGGAATAACAGTATCTCGACAGGGCAGGTCCTGAAGGAACCGACCGACTATGCTACAACGAAGCTGATCGTGTGGGAGATGGCAGATGCTCTGTCGATGGACCTTGTGGAGAAGGGACTGGTCACAGATCAGATCGTGCTGACGATCGGCTATGACCGGACTTCACTCGAGAAAGTGAATAACTATCAGGGCGAAGTGAAGATGGACTATTACGGAAGACTCGTTCCGAAGCATGCGCACGGATCGAAGAATCTGCAGGGACACACGTCTTCGACGAAGATCATCACAGAAGCGACGATGGAGCTTTTCGAGGGGATAATTGATCCGGCACTCTTTTCCCGAAGGATCGCGATCGCGGCCTGTAATGTCTATCCCGAGGGGCGCGTTCCCGAGAATAAGCAATACCGTCAGATGAGTATCTTTGATCTGGCATCTCCAGAGGAAGAAGCGAAGAGTCAAGCGAACGATCAGACGAAGAGTCAAGCGATGAACCTGGCGAAGAGTCGAGCGAACGATCAGGCGAAGAGTCGAGCAATGAACCAGGCGAAGAAGGACGATGCGTCCGTCAAGGAGCGCGCGCTTCAGGAAGCGATGCTGGAGATCAAGAAGAAGTACGGGAAGAATGCTGTCGTGAAGGTGAAGAACCTGAGTGCCGGCGGTACCGCAATTGAGCGTAATAATCAGATCGGCGGGCATAAAGCATGAGCAGATACGATGACATTATCCATATGAACCGTCCGCAGTATCCTGATCTGCCGCCGATGTCTATTCATGACCGTGCAGCGCAGTTTTCGCCGTTTGCCGCACTCGTCGGCTACGAGGATGCGGTCGCGGAGACCGAGCGGATTACCGACAGAAGAAGAGAGATGTCGGAAGAGGAGACCCGTGAACTGAATGAAGTGCTTTCGCACCTCGCCGCAGGCTTTTCCGAGAACCCGAAGAATCACCCGCATGTACATGTTCTGTACTTCATTCCGGATGAGAAGAAGTCCGGCGGCCGTTATGCCGAGAAGGAAGGACAGCTCCGCACGATCGATAGTTATCACAGGACGCTCGTATTCACTGACGGGGAGAGTATTTCTGTAGAATTCACATATCAAGTAAGGATGATTGAAGGTTAAGTCTAATAAGTGGCCTAATTGTGTCTGCAATTGGGCCATCTATTAGACATTTGTGCCTGTGGTCTAATATGTGTCCTAACGAGGGGGGACGATTAGACCAGAAGTCTGACATTTGCACTTGTGGTCTAATAAGTGTCCTAATCAAGGGGCACAATTAGACAATATCATAGACATATGCGGCTCTTGTCTAACAACCGTCCTAATGAGGATACTCAATCAGACCCATCATCAGACACCCCATCGGCCTTTGGTGAATCTGTGCAAATCCGCCACACTGTTTCCGTGAAATGTGACGAAATTGTGAATAAAGTTGTAAACAGTTATTGCTAAATCATGAACGGCGTGATATATTCCGCGTGAGGGGATACTAGTCGCGTTTTTGGGGAGAACGCATTAATCTTTCTTTTTGGGGGTGTTCTTACGTGAACGCGGTATCTTCTTTGAGACGCAGATTTTTAGGCATTCTTTTAGTCATCACCACTGTTTTCAGCATCTTTCCGGCAACATCCGTAGGCGCGGCGGGCGAACAGCCTCTGGACGTCGATTTTTACGCGGCGACTTACTTCCAGAATGACTTAAGCC